>JAOUJT010000363.1 GCA_029883105.1 Gammaproteobacteria bacterium | reverse complement strand
GGCATAGAGCTGGGTGCGGACGATCTCGTGCGCCGAGAGGTGATCACACAATTGATCTGCCACTTCCAATTGGATTTCAGCCAAATCGAACGACAGTTCAATATCAAGTTTAGGGATTATTTTGCACTGGAGCTGAAAGAGCTACTGGGTATGCAGAACGACGGGCTTCTATCTGTCTCGGCAGGAGCCATAACGGTACAAGCTGCTGGCAAGCTGCTGATTCGAAATATCTGTATGGTGTTTGATCGCTATCTGCGCAATCGTCAAGAACAGCGTTTTTCCAAAGTGATCTAGCTAGCGACTTTATTTTCCGTGTTTTGATTTAGCAACTTCTCGATGGGACGTGGCATACCGATGCCATGTCCTTGTAGATATCCCACCCCACATTCTGTCAGGAAGCTGGCACACTGCTCGGTTTCAACATACTCGGCGACGGTCGCAATGCCCATAATATCGGCCACTTGCTGAATAGAACGAACAAAGGCCTGATTCAACACATCACTTTCAATGTTGCGGATAAAGCTGCCATCGATCTTGAGGAAATCCACATGCAGATTTTTCAAATAGGAAAATGAGCTTAGTCCCGAGCCAAAATCATCCAAAGCGAATTTACAGCCCATTTCACGCAAGGTAGTGATAAAGGTCATAGCGGAGGTGAGGTTGGCAATCGCTGCGGTCTCCGTGATCTCAAAACAGATCAAGTCAGGCTGGATTTGATATTTCTGCAGGCAATGTATTACATGCTGTAAAAAGCTTTCATCGGAGAGCGATTGAGCAGAGAGGTTAATGGTAAACAGGTTACCGTCTACTGCCAGGCTGCGACTGTGATTCGCCAGGAATTCGATCGCATGATTCACCACCCATCGATCCAGTGCAGAGGCTACATTATAGCGCTCGGCAGCAGGAATAAAGGCCATGGGTGGGACAATATTTCCATCCTGATCCAGCAGACGAATCAAAAATTCATGTATCCGATAGCTGCCGCCATTGCCGGTCGCTTGTATGGGTTGGTAATAGAGCAGAAAGCGATCATGCTCAATGGCATGATTTATTACTGGTAGCCATTGCATCTCACCTTGTCGTTCCATCAGGGCCTGATCATCATGGTGATAGATGTGCACCTGATTACGCCCCTGATCTTTCGCCACATAACAGGCGGAATCGGCGGCGCTCATTAATTCATTCAGGTTGCCAGTCTGTTCATCGATACACACCAGACCAATACTGACGCCAATCTCAAATACGTTATTATTCCAATTAAAGCGGAAGTCTTTGATGGTTTGGCGCATGCGATCGGCGATCTCTAGCCCCTTGGCCTGGTTACAACCCTCCAGTAATACCCCAAATTCATCCCCACCCAGACGCGCCAAAACATCATTACCACGGATCAGAGGCTTTAATAGCGGTGCTAATTGTTTTAATAACTCATCACCAGCGCTATGGCCACAGGTGTCATTAACGACCTTGAACTGATCCAGATCCAGATAGCAGAGAACATGGGAAAGTTGTTCTGTTTGGGCATTATGCAGAGCTAAATTCAGTCTCTTTTCAAACTCAGTACGATTCATCAGGCCGGTTAGGGCATCATGGCTTGCTTGGTATTGCAGTTGCTCTGAAAGTTGGTTCATCTCCGTAACATCACGCAGGGTAAGGATACCGCCGATGACCTTGCCCGAGGCATCCCGAATCGGAGCTGCGGTGTACTCCACGGCAAATTCTTTGTGGTCATGCCTTCTTAATATATGTGCGTTACTGGAGAAGAGAATTTCATCCTGAGCCATGGCATCAATCAAGGGTGTTTCAAATACCGAACTATCGTGGTAGAGCTGAAGAACTTCACTGTAGTGTTGACCCTTCACCTGTGCCAACTGGTTACCGAGGATCTCTTCGGCGACAGGGTTGATCATGTCGATGTGACCTTTGGCATCGGTGGTAATCACGGCATCGCCAATGGAGTAGAGAGTCGTTTGGGCACGCTCTTTTTCATCACGCAGGCTGTTCGCCACTCTGCGGGTCTGACGTACGGTGGTGAAGGAAATAAACAGGCCGATTATGATGGCCACCGTACCGGAGATGATCAGAAACAGACGGGCATTGTGATAGTCAGCATTTGCCCGATTTAATAGATCTGCAGTCTCTTCATCTTCATATTGCAGAAAGGCCTGTAGAGCCAGTAAAACCTCTTCCTGTGCCGGAATGGCCTGATTCAGCATTAATTCCTTGGCCGCGTTAAGCTGCCCATTGTCGTACAGTTCTATCACCCGACGTTGAATGGGAACGGCAATTCCAGCTGCCTTATATTGCAGCGCCAGAATTTTGCGCTGCTTTGGAGATAAGTCATGTGCGAGTAGATGATTGCGGGATTTGATGAAGGTTTCTGCTTGCTGACT
>JAOUJT010000361.1 GCA_029883105.1 Gammaproteobacteria bacterium | reverse complement strand
AAAAAGGCCCAGGAGAGTATCAACCGTGTGGTGGACATATTGCGTTCACGCCAGAATGCTGAGGGTGCCTTTGGTTTCTGGGCCGCCAACTCGCATGTCTCGCCCAAGCAGAGCATCTATGCCCTGCATTTCCTGCGCGAGGCCAGTGCCAATGGCTTTGATGTACCGGAAGAGATGATACAAAGGGCCTATCGTTATGCACAGGAGCAGGCGCAAAAGGATATCACCAATCTGGCCGATGCCCGCGTCCGTGCCTATGCCATCTATCAGCTGACCGAGGCCGGTGAGGTGACCACGCGTTATCTTAACGACATGCGTGAGCAGATGGACAAGTTCTATAAAGACAAGTGGGAACAGGATATCAGTCGTGCCTATATGGCCGCATCCTATGCCTTGTTGCATCTGGATAAGGAGGCCAATGATCTCATCGATGACATGGAGATGGGGGCCAAGGTCGAAGTGGACTACGCCAGCTTTTATGACAACCTGTCGCACGATGCACAGTTGTTATATGTGTGGTCGCGTCACTTTCCAGGCAAGGTGAAAGGCATTAAGGCGGATGGCCTGAATACCATTGTTGAGCCGATAAACAAGGGTTACTTCAATACCATCTCCTCCTCATACAGTATCCTCGCACTGGATGCCTATACCGAGGTAACCGGTGGTGCCGGAGAGATGGATCTGAAACTGTGGGCCATCGATAAAGATAACAAGAAGACAGCGATGCCGATCAAACCCGGCATCCTGCCCACGCTGGATGTAGACGCAGCGATTCAGCGTCTGCAACTGGATACCTCTGCCAGTGAACAAGTGATCTTCTACCAGACCAATCAGGCCGGCTTTGATCGCAATCTACCCAAGGACAAACTTAAGCAGGGGCTGGAGGTACATCGCGAATATCGTAACAGCGATGGCAAGGAGATCGACAAGATCAGCATGGGTGAAGAGGTCGAGGTGCATCTGCAGCTGCGTTCACTGGATGGCAAGCGTCACTACAATGTGGCCGTGGTGGATCTCCTGCCCGGTGGCTTCGAACTGGTGCGCGATGCCAGTCGCGACAGCAACAGTCAGTGGTCGCCTGACTATATGGATCTGCGTGAAGATCGTATCGTGCTTTATGGCACCATCGATGATGATGCCAAAGAGTTTGTTTATCGCATCAAGGCTACCAACAAGGGCCAGTATGTAGTACCACCCACCTATGCGGAAAGTATGTATGACCGTAAGATCCGCTATCGTGGACTGGCGGCGCGCATGACGGTTGAATAGATTGTATGAAAAGGGCACGACACGTCTGGCTGTTGGCCGGGCTACCAGCGGCAATGGTAATGCTGGCGCTGTTGAGCCTGGCACCTAAACCGCAGCTGTACCAGCCGATAGTCTTTTCGCAGGCGGTGTACGACAGTCAGGGAAAACTGTTACGCCTGAACCTGGCCGCAGATGATCGCTATCGCCTGCGGGTGTCATTGCGCAGTATCGCGCCGGTGATACAAAAGGCCACCTTGTTGTATGAAGACCGTTACTTCTATCAACACTCGGGCATCAATCCCGTGGCCCTGTTCAAGGCCGCCTGGACTACCTATATACAAGGCTCTGCCCGCGTCGGTGCCTCCACTATCACCATGCAGCTGGCGCGTCTGCGTTTTGGTATCGAGACACAAAACATCCCCGGTAAACTGCAACAGATCTATCGTGCCCTGCAACTTGAGCTTCACTACAGCAAGGAAGAGATCCTCGAAGCCTATTTCAATCTTGCCCCCTACGGTGGCAACATCGAAGGGATCTCTGCTGCCAGCCTGATCTACTTCAACAAAACCGCCGATAAACTGAGCCTGCACGAGGCCGTCACCCTGGCGGTTATCCCACAAAGCCCGGCCTATCGCAGTCTGGATCGAGGCAGTAACAACCCCGGCCTGTTACGTGCGCGCAATGAGTTGATCCAACGCTGGGCCGAACACTACGAACTGGATGTACGTCAACGGGAGTTATTACAACAACCACTACAGGCGCACAATCGTAAGGATATGCCGTTTCATGCGCCACACTTTGTCGAGGCGATACTGCAAGGCAGTCAGCAACAAGACATCCACAGTAGTCTGGATCTGATATTGCAAAACCTGATGGAGCGAAACATCAAACAATATGTCGAGCGCAATCGCAGTCAGGGGATCTACAACGCCACAGCGATGCTGGTGGACCATCGTGATATGTCAATCAAGGCCATGGTGGGTTCGGCAGATTATTTTAATTCGTCGATCCACGGCCAGGTAAATGGCACCGCCGCACGACGTTCACCGGGCTCAACCCTGAAACCGTTTATCTACGCACTGGGAATGCAGCAGGGGCTGATCCATACCCACTCCATGTTGAAGGATGCGCCCAGTAGTTTCGGTGCCT
>JAOUJT010000093.1 GCA_029883105.1 Gammaproteobacteria bacterium | reverse complement strand
GTCAGGGCACACGGTGCGCTGATACACACAGATGCGGTACAGGCACTGGGCAAATACCCAGTGGATATGTCGCAACTGCCGGTGCACATGATGAGCCTGTCATCACATAAAATATATGGCCCCAAGGGTGTCGGGGCGTTGGTGGTGGATAAAGGCGTTAGTTTCGAGCCGTTGCTCCATGGTGGTGGCCAGGAAAAGGGACGTCGTGCCGGTACCGAAAATGTCGCAGGAATTATCGGCTTCGGTCATGCGGCAGAACTGATCGCCAAAGAGTGGCAGGCGAGAGACCGGCAATTGTTGCAGTTACGACAAAGCCTGGAAGCCTCATTAAGTCATGCCATAGAAGGCGTAGAGATCTTTTCCAAAGAGGCAGGGCGCGTCAGCAATACCTGTTTCTTTTCGGTGCCGGGTATTGATGGCGAAGCGCTGTTGCTGGCACTGGATGATTCTGGCTTTGCCGTTTCCAGCGGCTCGGCCTGTGGCAGTAAGGATACAGAACCCAGCCATGTATTGATGGCGATGGGTATAGAGACTGAGTTGGCACGCGGAGCGGTACGCATCAGTCTCGGTAAAGAGAATACAGAACAGCAGGTGGAGGCACTGGTCAAGGCTGTGCAACAACAGGTTGAGAACATGCGACAACTGGCCTGTACCTGGTGATGATAAATTATATGTATTGGGCTGTGATGCCTAACGATACAAAGCTTTTTGCGCGGAGATGAGAATGAAAAAACCGATTTACATGGACTATTCTGCCACTACCCCGGCGGACCCTCGGGTTGCAGAGAAGATGTGTAAATATCTGTCTTACGATGACGGTTTGTATGGCAATGCGGCATCACGTTCCCATGCCTATGGTTGGGATGCTGAGGCGGCGATCGATGAGGCGCGTAAGCAAGTGGCTGATCTGGTGAATGCCAACCCCAAGGAGATCGTCTGGACCTCTGGTGCTACGGAATCCGACAACCTGGCTATCAAGGGTATTGCGCATTTTTATGCCAAGAAGGGTAAGCACATCATCACCAGTATGACCGAGCATAAGGCAGTGCTGGATACCTGTCGTCAGCTGGAGCGCGAAGGTTTCGAAGTGACCTATCTGCAGCCGCAAGATGACGGCCTGATGGATCTGAAAAAACTGCAAGCTGCGATGCGTGATGACACTATTCTGGTTTCAATTATGCACGTGAACAATGAGATCGGTGTGATTCAGGACATCAAGACCATCGGTGAGATGTGTCGTGAGCGCGGCATTATGTTTCATGTCGACGCAGCACAGAGTGCCGGCAAGGTAGATATCGACCTGAATGAACTGAAAGTGGACATGATGTCCTTCTCCGCGCACAAGATTTATGGCCCCAAGGGCATCGGTGCACTGTACGTCCGCCGCAAGCCACGCGCTCGTCTGGAAGCACAGATGCACGGAGGCGGTCATGAGCGCGGTATGCGCTCTGGTACCCTGCCTACCCACCAGATCGTTGGTATGGGAGAGGCCTTCCGCATCGCCAAGGAAGAGATGGTGGAAGAGAATGCTCGTATCCTGGCTCTGCGTGAGCGTTTGTGGAATGGCTTCTCCGATATGGAAGAGGTCTACCTGAATGGTGATATGGATCAGCGTGTACCGCATAACCTTAATGTCAGTTTTAATTTTGTTGAAGGTGAATCACTGATCATGGCGATACGTGATCTGGCAGTGTCTTCCGGTTCTGCCTGTACCTCCGCCAGTCTTGAGCCTTCCTATGTATTACGTGCCCTGGGTCGCAGTGACGAACTGGCACATAGTTCTATACGTTTTTCCATCGGCCGCTTTAGCACCGAGGAAGAAATAGATTTTGCCATCCAGTTGCTGCACGACAAGATCGGCAAGCTGCGCGAACTCTCTCCTTTGTGGGAGATGTATCAGGATGGCATCGATATAAACAGTATTCAGTGGGCTGCCCACTAAATCCAGTACAGTATATTTGAAGAGGACATGCAGTCATGGCTTATAGTGAGAAGGTTATCGACCATTATGAAAATCCCCGCAACGTGGGCGTCCTGGATAAGGATTCCAATAAGGTGGGAACCGGCATGGTAGGCGCACCGGCATGCGGTGATGTAATGCGTCTGCAGATACAGGTAAACGACCAGGGCATCATCGAAGATGCCAAGTTCAAGACCTACGGTTGTGGTTCTGCTATCGCCTCCAGTTCTCTGTTAACAGAGTGGGTACGAGGCAAGACCCTTGATGAAGCCGCACAGATCAAGAACACTGAGATTGCCGAAGAGTTGGCGCTACCACCGGTTAAGATACATTGTTCGGTGCTGGCTGAAGATGCGATTAAGGCCGCTGTTAGCGACTTTAAGTCCAAGAACGGCATGGCCGAAGGCTAGAGAATCGGGGATAATATCCCCCATACTTGTCTGTATTTCGGAGACTGAGTGATGGGAATTACACTGACAGAACCGGCAGCACAGCACATCCGTGCCTACCTGGAAAACCGTGGCAAAGGCATCGGCCTGCGTCTGGGAGTGAAGACCTCCGGTTGTTCCGGTATGGCCTATGTGCTGGAATTTGCTGACGAGCTAAATGAAGAGGATCAGGTATTTGAGGATCACGGTATAAAAGTGATTGTCGATCCCAAGAGTATGATCTATCTGGATGGTACCGAGCTGGACTTTGGTAAGGAAGGTCTGAACGAGGGCTTCCAGTTTAACAATCCCAACGTCAAGGATGCTTGCGGTTGCGGCGAAAGCTTCACCGTTTAACGGAACCACCATCCATGCAGGTCGATTTCAGTCAAAATCATTATCAGATCTTTGCGCTGCCCGTCAGTTTTGAGATCGACCTGGATGCCCTAGCTCAGCGTTATCGTGAGCTGCAACGGGCAGTACATCCAGACAAGTTTGCCAGCGGCACCGATCAGGAACGCCGTATCGCCGTACAACGTACGGCGCAGGTGAACGAGGCCTACGATACCCTCAAACAGCCCCTCCATCGTGCCCGCTATCTGTTGCAACTCAACGGCATCAATATCAACGACGAAACAGATACAACGGTTGATATGGAGTTCCTTATGGAACAGATGGAGATGCGTGAGAAACTGGCAGAAATAAAGACAAAGGATGATCCGGAAGGGGCTCTGTTTGATCTAAGCCAGGTAATACAGAAACACAGCAATGTTATTGTTGATGCACTGCGTACACAGTTTGCCAGTATTAGTCCGGAAAATCTGGAATTGGCTCGGGAGAGTGTACGCAAGTTGCAGTTTATGACCAAGTTACAGCAAGAGGCTGCGCAGTTGGATGAAGAATTGGCGGAGTTGATGTAAACAAGTTAGTGCATGCATATCGAGTACAATAGCAGCCCTTATCATATCCTCGCGGAACATATACAAACACAAGGTTTAATTATAGATGGCACTTTTGCAGATCAGTGAACCCGGCCAATCTACGGCACCACACGAGCATCGTTTGGCCGTAGGCATCGACCTGGGTACAACAAATTCTCTGGTGGCTACGGTACGTAGTGGCACCGCCGAGACACTGGCTGATGAACAAGGGCACCACACCCTGCCGTCCATCGTTCACTATCTGCCAGATGGTGGCTGCAAGGTGGGCCATGAGGCCAGGAGTGCCGCCACCGAAGATCCGCAAAATACTATTGTTTCGGTTAAACGCATGATGGGTCGGGGGCTGGATGATATCCGTGCTACTGGCCATAAGTTGCCATATGAATTTGTTCAGACTGACTCTGCGGTACCACGTATCAAAACTGCGGCCGGTGAGTTCAGCGCGGTAGAGATCTCTGCCGACATCCTCAAGGTGTTAAAGCAGCGCGCCGAGGCGAGCCTGGGTGGGGAGTTGAAAGGTGTGGTGATCACAGTGCCAGCCTATTTTGACGATGCCCAACGCCAGTCCACCAAGGATGCCGCCACCCTGGCCGGTCTGAATGTGATGCGTCTATTGAATGAACCAACCGCAGCGGCAGTAGCCTATGGACTGGACCATGGCGCTGAAGGTATCCATGTTATCTATGATTTGGGCGGTGGCACCTTCGATGTCTCCATCCTGCGTCTGCATAAGGGGGTTTTCGAGGTGCTGGCCACTGCCGGTGATTCCGCCCTCGGTGGTGATGATCTGGATAAAGCCGTTGTAGATTGGATCATGCAACAGGCAGGGATTGCCGATGATGTCGGTCATCATCAGATGCGTCGTCTGATGCGAGATGCCAATACCGCCAAAGAGGCGCTGACCGAGAGTGATAGCACAGAGATAACACTGGAACTGGATGACGGTACTCATTGGCAAGGCAACCTCACACGTGAGCAATTCAATGAGCTGGTCGATCCCTTGATCAAAAAAACCCTGGCTCCGTGTCGTCGTACCATTCGTGACGCGGGAATCACCCTGGATGAGATCAGTGAAGTGGTGATGGTGGGCGGTTCCACTCGTGTACCCCGGGTACGGGAAAAGGTGGGAGAATTTTTTAATACCCAGCCTCTGGTAGATATCGATCCGGACAAGGTCGTTGCCATTGGTGCCGGTATTCAGGCGGATATCCTCGCGGGTAATAAGCCGGATGATGAACTGTTGTTGCTTGACGTCCTACCCTTATCTCTAGGGTTGGAGACCATGGGCGGCTTGATGGAGAAGGTGATCAATCGTAATACACCTATCCCGGTTTCCCGTGCCCAGGACTTCACGACCTTTAAGGATGGCCAGACCGCAATGGCCATTCATGTGATCCAGGGTGAGCGTGAGTTGATCGACGATAATCGTTCTTTGGCCCGCTTTGAATTGCGTGGCATCCCGGCCATGGTGGCCGGTGCTGCCCGGATCCGCGTCACATACCAGGTGGATGCCGATGGCTTATTATCGGTGTCGGCCAGGGAAGAGACCTCGGGGGTCGAAAGCAGCATACAGGTGAAGCCTTCTTATGGTCTGACCGATGAAGAGATCACCGACATGTTGAAGGCATCTATGAGCCATGCTCAGGAAGATGTGGATGCCCGCGGCCTGCGTGAGAAGCAGGTCGAGGCTGACCGGGTTCTGGAAGCAATTAACTCTGCTGTGGCCGAGGATGGTGCAGCCTTACTTAGTGACGCGGAACGCAGCGTCATTGATGCTGCTATCAGCAAACTGAAACAGACACGAGAGGGTACAGACAGTCGTGCCATCAAACAGGCCATCGACGAACTGGACAAGGCCACTGCCGATTATGCAGAGCGGCGTATGGATGCCAGTATAAATAAGGCGATGGCTGGACATAAGATAGAAGAATTCGAGAATTAGTGAAGTGCTGAATAGATATTCAGTATTCCCGTTGAAATAAAGGTAAAGTTATGACACAAATCATCTTTCTTCCCCATGAAGAGATCTGTCCCGAAGGCGCTGTCATTGAAGTCGAGCCGGGTACCACAACCATTTGTGATGCCGCCGGTGCCAACGACATCGATATAGAACATGCCTGTGAAAAGTCCTGTGCCTGTACCACCTGCCATGTGATCATTCGCGAAGGTTTTTCTTCCCTGCAAGAGGCCACAGAGGACGAGGAAGATCTTCTGGACAAGGCTTGGGGCTTGGAACCTGATTCACGCCTTAGCTGTCAGGCGATAGTCGGGGATAAGGATCTGGTAGTAGAGATTCCCAAGTACACCATCAATATGGTGAAGGAACTTCACTAGAACGCCAAGTGCTTGCGTATGCGTTTCGAAGAACTACTCTGGACATCAAGCATATGTATACAGCGAGTATTTAGTATAAGCGCCACATTTTCATCTACATACCGGGTCAACATGATGGCAACCCGGCCTCGTGTATTTGGGTGGAAGAAACCAGTTCTTATACACTCTGATTTAGCCTGGGGATAATTCACAGGCTAAGATCTTTTTTTCTCTATTCCCAATGTCAGGATGACATCAAGTCTATACTGCATCGACGAAATAATTGGCTGCGTTGGCCTGGATATGAACGGTTTGATCAAACGATCTTGTCCGTACAGAGTAGTCTCATTAAGTTTGCCAATTTTTTCTCAAGGTCTATAGAGGAAAATGCTTATTTTCGTACGTTCCTAACGTAGCCTATGAACATGCACTAAAAATAGTGCAGCAGGCTTAATATAATTTGAGTCTCCTCCGTCAGGGTTTCGCTCTTTGAATTCTTAGCTTCAAGTCGCAAGGCATTATCTTTTGTAAATGCAATATTTTGCTGTAGATTTAAGATGGTAGTATTCTCATTGCCGCTACCAGTGTCTGTTAATATTTGTCCATATAAATGTAATTTCCAACGACGAGTGGGTTCTGCCAATATCCCAAGTTTGGGACCAATGCGTAGGCGATGACCATTGCTATAATTAGGGCTGAAAGATAAATCCCCATCGATAAATGCATATAGGAAAGAGTTTTTCAAGAAGTTTGTTTTCTTGGTATATCCTGCCCCACCATCCATGTAATAGGACCACTGTTCAGTGGTAATGCTTTTGAATCCGGTGCTAAATCGCCATGAAGTATCTTTGAAGTAGCTACTACGTGGAGCCAATGAAAATATATCAATCAGGCGAAGCTCTTCCAACTCTAACTGTTTTGTATCTGTATAATGGCGTAGTCGAAGGTTGAAAAACTCAAGTTGATAGTTCTGCGCATATCCTTCCGAGATATCTAATAGGTCATGATAGGCACCTCGAAAACCGAGGCGAGTAAAATTGCGGTGGTTCAAATCCCCATAACCAAGTTCCAGGCGTGCGGTGTTATGACCATTTTCAGGCCGTATTTCTGGTGTCGGTATATTAATTTCAGCGCTCGCTATCTTTAATTTACTACGTCGTAATAGAACCTTACGCTCTTGATTGGTGATTTTTGTGTCTAGAGCTTCGGCATTTTTAAGTTTCAGATAGCGAAGGTAACCATAAAGAGTATCTAATACTTTTGCCTGCCGTTCTATGGGTAGTGAGTTAAGCGTATCGAGATGCAGTTCGAGTCCATCTTGAGTCATATCTAGAACAAGTGCATCTTCCATGGGATTAAGTTCTGCACGTCGATATTCAATTACGCTACGATGAGACGGTTGAAAAGTGGCTTCCTGCAGTATACCGGAATTGTCCATTGATTTTATTGTGTCTATGGGGATTACCCATGCATTAAATTCTTTGCTCAAACCTTTCTCAGGCATGGCTGTTTCAATGAGAGTTAGTAAATGATATGAACAGTTTTCAGTAAAAAAGTAATAGTCATAGTATGTAGGCGCTATTTCATAGGCATGGCGGACGATGAAATCGATCTCAGACTCTGAAAGTTTTAGTTTGTATTCCCATATATCACGATTTTCTAATTGGGCATATTCGCGCAGTTTCATATAATAGGGAAGTATGGTGTATCGACCAGTAAAACCACCTGTTAAACCCTTTACCGCATAAGATAAACTATTTTCATTATCAATCATGGCCGCAAAGTTAAATGTATAGTCTAACATGCGGGTTTTTTGATTATGCCCGCGTTTATCTACACGAAGTGATGTATGCCCGAACATGGATGATGGTCCATTAGGGTAGGCCGTGGGATAGATGACGGTGATTGATTCAGGATCCAGACCTTTCATATAAAGCTGGAATTGTTCGCATGTTTCAACTTTCAGACGCTTGGAATCAAAATCAAGTTTTTCTGAAAGCCATTTGTATCGAGCCACAAAGCGGCATTGTGGTGTCAGTTTATTAGGTGGTATCAATTTGCTGGAAAAAAAACCGGCTAGCGTGGCTTCAAGTTCAGCTTTAGGCTCTGTTTTTCCTTGTCGTGAAAGGAAAAAATCATCACCATCGACTTCACTGATTTGTCCACTAAACCTTGCTGGTTTGTAGTGAACAAGGGCCGTCCAGGTTGGTTCTTTATATAGTTTGAGACGGTTTGCCCGTTGGATGAGTTCAGCAAGATAGTGATTGCTGTTCTGAGAAAGTCGTACGGCTTGATCAAGGTTGCCATTCTTGAGCTCTTCACTCAAGTTATTAACCCTTTCTTCTGCGCTTGCAGAGGAAAAAGAACAAAAAAATATAATGGTGAATAAAAGTAGGCGTATGTGATTCAGAGGGATATAAGTTGTCATGTTCTTATTATATACAAATGACTCTCCGGTGCGAAGTACCGGAGAGTCAGGACTACAAGATTAAGCAGTGATTATCGTACGTATACAGATAGAGCAGGGTGGCTTGACATTGCGCTGTCCAATGCACCCAACATCATTGCAGAATCAGAACCATTCAGTGACTCATACTTCTTCTGAGTCAGTGAATAGAAATCCGCACGATGTTGCTCAGAAATGCCCATGATATCAGCCAGAGATGCAAGGTGGTTACCCTGGCCCTGAGCCATTTCAACACTGAGCTCATCTCTGTTTGCTGTGGCAAAGGTCTCACGGTCATGGCCATTCTTGACCACCTGCGTGGTGTCACAACCCATGATGCCTGAGGTCATGCTTGAGCTCTGTGGCAGTAATACCTGATTTAAAATAGAGGCACCGACGTTTGCGCCCACACCTTTTTGCCCTTCCAGAAGAACTTTACCAACACCACAACCACCGCCGGTTTCAGCAGCCATTGCAGGGATAGACGAAAGGGTTAATGCCATAGTGGCAAGAGTTAATGCAATCTTTTTCATTTTATTTACCTCTCAGATTTGTCCGTAACGATGTTTACTTGATGTATTTCGCCATTGCAGCATCAGACATCATGGCATTGTCAAGACTGGCAAGCAGTTCGCTAGAGGTGGTATCTGTAGATTCAAACAGTGTACCGTATTGACCTTGAGCCATTTCATAGAAGTGACCACGGTCTGCTTGTGCAATACCCATAATCTCTGCCAGGGCAAACAGGTGATTACCTTGACCTTGTGCGATCTCTTGAGTCAGGTTGTCCATGTTGCTGGCCACAAACTCCTTACGCTCCTGGTCGTTACTTACAACTGAGTTGTCGCCATCACAACCCATGGTACCCGCAAGAATACCAATCTGTTGAATAAAGGCAGATTGATTAGTACTTGCCGCAGATGAGTGAGCGAAGAACCCACTTTGTCCTGCAAATATCTGTTGTCCAAGACCACAGCCTGCACCGACATTATCTGCCGCCATTGCCATTGGAGTAGCACTAACCAGTGCTGACAGCGTTAGAGCTGATATCAGTGATTTTTTTACGTACTTCATCTTGAGCCTCCTGAGGATTTAGTACTTGATTATTAGAGTTAGTTGTCACAGCCGAGAAGCTGGATAACTGCTATCTCTTTTATCAAAGCAATCATCTTTATGCAAGTAAATCGCTAATGATCAATGATTAAAAAATACTATGGATTATCAGATATAACTAATAAGCTGGTTTTTGTTTTGTTCATAGATGGATTTACGGTATGTTGAACATACTAAGTGTCAACTAATTTATGGAAATTTATATTGATAATGATCAAGCAGTCTAGAAATTATGAATACTTTTGTGATGTCGGTCACAATCTCATCTTGGTGATGAGTGTAAGTCTGCTACTAATGGCTTGTACCAACGTGTTGTTACAGCCTATGGAGGCAATGATACGTACTCCCACAGATATCGGTATAGAATATGAAGACGTCACATATTCCAGTCAGGATGGAATGCAGCTGCATGGTTGGTATCTGCCGACAAACAAAG
>JAOUJT010000092.1 GCA_029883105.1 Gammaproteobacteria bacterium | reverse complement strand
TCATGCGTTTAAAAAGGTAATAGGCCAGTAGCTCAATTGGCAGAGCAGCGGTCTCCAAAACCGCAGGTTGGGGGTTCGATTCCCTCCTGGCCTGCCATCTTTGGCAATGAGGTCGAGGTATGGCTGATAAATTAAGATTAATAATTTCGCTGCTGGTGGTGCTTGCATCGCTGGGGGCTTTTTATGCATACGAAGAACAGTCTCTGCTCTATCGTGTGCTGGGTCTGATTGTTGCGCTGATAGTCTCAGCGGCAATCGCCTTAATGACAGAAACAGGTCGTGGTGCTCGCGCATTTTTGCGTGGTTCCGTGATTGAAGTACGTAAGGTAGTTTGGCCCACACGCAAGGAAACTACCCAAACCACGATGTTGGTGGTGGTGGTGGTATTTCTGGTCGGTTTGTTTTTGTGGCTGCTGGATATGTTTTTAATATGGGCAGTGCAATTGCTGACCCGTCCGGGAGTGTAAGCACATGGCAATGAGATGGTATGTCGTACATGCCTACTCCGGTTTTGAAAATCAGGTAAAGCGTTCCCTAGAGGAGCGCGTTGCGCGTTTTGCAATGGAAGAAAGTTTTGGCGAAATCCTGGTGCCCACCGAGGAAGTGGTGGAGATGAAGGAAGGTCAGAAGCGCAAGAGTGAGCGTAAGTTCTTCCCCGGTTATGTATTGGTACAAATGGATATGACTGACGAATCCTGGCATTTGGTCAAGGATTGTCCTCGTGTATTGGGCTTCATTGGTGGTACCAGTGATCGCCCTGCAGCGATCACCGATGCTGAAGCGGATCAGATACTTAATCGTATTCAGGAAGGCGTTGAAAAGCCGCGTCCAAAAACATTATTCGAACCTGGAGAACTGGTTCGTATTACCGATGGTCCATTCACCGATTTCAATGGAACGGTGGAAGAAGTGGACTACGAGAAGAGCCGCCTGCGTGTTGAGGTATCGATCTTTGGTCGTACTACTCCCGTAGAGCTGGACTTCCACCAGATAGAAAAAGGTTAATCGAATCCCGGCTGTGGCTGGGATGGTCGGGGAGCCGCAAGGCGCTATACCCAAACTTAGGAGAAAACCATGGCTAAGAAGATCGACGCCTATATCAAATTACAAGTGGCTGCTGGTGCCGCCAACCCTAGTCCACCCGTTGGTCCTGCATTGGGTCAACATGGTGTAAATATCATGGAATTCTGTAAGGCATTTAACGCCCAGACTCAGGGTATGGAGCAAGGCTTGCCCGTTCCCGTGGTCATTAGTGTATACAGTGACCGCAGTTTCACCTTCATCATGAAGACCCCTCCTGCTTCAGTGCTGTTGAAGAAAGCGGCAGGTATCAAGAGTGGTTCTGGTGAACCCAACAAGAATAAGGTTGGCACAGTAACTCGTGCCCAGTTGGAAGAGATCGTGAACACCAAACAGCCTGATCTGACGTCTGCAGATTTGGAAGCGGGCGTGCGTACTATTGCTGGTACTGCGCGCAGCATGGGTTTGGAAGTGGAGGGCTAAGTCATGGCTAAATTAAGCAAAAAGATTAAAGCGATTCGCGAGAAGGTAGATGCCACCAAGTCCTATGCCATTGCAGATGCATTGAGCCTGTTAAAGGAGCTGCCTCGTGCCAAGTTTATCGAGTCAGTCGATGTCGCCATTAACCTGGGCGTTGACCCGCGTAAATCCGACCAGGTTGTACGAGGCTCAGCAGTGTTACCTAATGGTACTGGTAAGACAGTACGTGTTGCCGTTTTTGCCCAAGGTGAAAATGCCGACAAGGCCAAGGCTGCCGGTGCAGATATCGTTGGCTTCGAAGACCTGGCTGCCGAAATTAAGGGCGGTATGATGGATTTTGATGTGGTTATCGCCACACCAGACGCCATGCGTGTGGTTGGTGCCCTGGGTACTGTGCTAGGTCCTCGTGGTCTGATGCCTAACCCCAAGGTTGGTACCGTAACCGCTGATGTTGAAACCGCAGTGAAAAACGCCAAGGGTGGTCAGGTGCGCTTCCGTACCGACAAAGCTGGCATCATTCATGCGGGTATCGGTAATGTAGATTTCGACGTAGCGGCGCTAAATGGCAACCTGAATGCACTGCTGACCGAACTGGTTAAGCTGAAGCCTTCTAGTGCCAAGGGCCAGTACGTGAAAAAAGTCAGTGTTTCTTCCACCATGGGTGCCGGCATCCATGTTGATAGCTCTACACTAGACTATTAAGTTAAACCAATTTTGATGCTATCGGTATTAATACCGGTGGCTGTCAAAGACCGCAGGTGCTGCAAGGCTTAAACTTAATCGTCCTGCGCAGACGGCAACTGGAGACAGGATTTCCTGACGAAGGGCGCCGTATGGTGAAAGCGAGTATTCGCTTTCAAAACTCATAGAGATAGCGGTTCTGTAAAGAACTCATATCTTTGTTAAGAGGTAATGTTATGCCTTTGAGTCTAGAAGATAAAAAGGCCCAGGTGGCTGAAGTAGCTGAAGTAGCTGCGTCTGCACACTCAGTCGTTGCGGCTGAGTACACCGGACTGACCTCTGTCGAGATGGCCGAACTGCGTGCTAAGGCACGTGCGGGTGGCGTCGTCATGCGTGTGGTAAAAAACACCTTGGCGAAACGCGCCTTTGAAGGTACGGACTATGAGTGTATGGCGGACATCCTGGTTGGTCCGTTGCTGCTGGCATTCTCGCAAGAGGATCCCGGCTCAGCGGCCAGGGTAGTAAAAGACTTTGCCAAAGACCATCAGAAGCTGGTAACCAAGGCAGTATCCATTAGTGGACAACTGTTACCTGGCAGCGAACTGGATCGTCTGGCTAGCATGCCGACCAAAGATCAAGCGATCAGCATGCTTATGTCCGTTATGCAAGCTCCCGTCACCAAGCTGGTTCAGACCCTCAACGAGGTTCCTGGCAAGCTTGTACGTACCGTCGCGGCCGTTCGCGATCAGAAGCAGTCTGCTGCTTAAACTTGGGCTTGAATTGAAACCCTGGCGATTATCGTCAGAAACATGTTTTTAGGAGAAATATCGTGGCCGTATCTAAAGAAGATATCCTGGACACCATCAGCAACATGAGCGTGATGGACGTTGTTGAACTGATCGAAGCAATGGAAGAGAAGTTTGGCGTTACTGCCGCTGTTGCTGTTGCTGCCGCTGCACCTGCAGCTGCTGGCGAAGCTGCTGCTGAACAAGATGAGTTCGACGTGGTTATGAGCAGCTTTGGTGAAAACAAGGTTGGCGTAATCAAGGCTGTTCGTGCAATCACTGGCCTGGGTCTGAAAGAAGCGAAAGAAATGGTTGAAGGTACACCTTCTACCATTAAAGAAGCCGCTTCCAAGTCCGAAGCTGAAGATCTGAAGAAGCAGCTGGAAGAAGCCGGCGCGACTGTAGAACTCAAGTAATATTTGAGTTCGCTGATCTGGTCTGTGGGCAGCTTCGCCTGCCCACAGACTTGTTTTATAGGGAAGCGTACGAGGCATAAGACATACATATGCAGCCTGACAATATTGGTGCAATGGAAAGCTAATTAAGAATTTCCTGGCTGGTGACCTTGAATGTTGCCGGCCTTTTGCCGTTGGTGAAATGCCAGGGCAGTGCGAGGCGGGGATTGGACCGAAAGGTCCTGAGTAAGTGAACCGAATTTTGTGGCTAGACGAGGATAACCGATGGCCTATTCTTTTACAGAAAAGAAACGAATCCGTAAGGATTTTGGCAAACGTGGCAGTGTTCTGGACGTGCCATACCTACTATCTACACAGCTGGAATCATTTCGCCGATTCCTGCAGCAGGATCAAGTATCCGGTGTAAGTGATGACTATGGATTGCAGGCGGCTTTTAAGTCTGTATTTCCTATTGTCAGCTACTCAGGTAACGCGGCGCTGGAGTTTGTCAGCTACCGCCTGAGTGAGCCGGTGTTTGATGTGAAAGAGTGTCAAATGCGTGGCATGACCTACGCAGCTTCACTGCGGGTGAAGATGCGTCTGGTGATCTACGATAAGGAAAGTTCAGCGACACCAAAGCCGGTTAAAGACATTAAGGAACAAGAAGTCTACATGGGTGAAATTCCACTCATGACCGACAACGGTACCTTCGTTATTAACGGTACCGAACGAGTAATCGTCTCCCAGCTACACCGTTCGCCCGGCGTCTTCTTCGACCACGATAAGGGCAAGACCCATAGCTCCGGTAAGTTGCTGTTCAATGCACGTGTAATTCCCTACCGTGGTTCCTGGTTGGACTTTGAGTTTGATCCCAAGGACGCTGTCTTTGTACGTATCGACCGTCGTCGGAAATTGCCTGCGACCATACTCCTGCGCGCACTGGAGTTTGATAACGAGCAGATCCTGGATATGTTCTTCGAGAAGGACACCATCCACCTGTTGAAAGAAAAGATTACCTTCCAGGTCGTGCCTCTACGCCTGCGTGGTGAGACCTTAAGCTTTGACATTAAGAACAAGGATGAGGTCATTGTTGAGGCCGGTCGTCGTGTCACTGCGCGTCACATCACTCAGATGGAAAAGGAAGGTCTGAGCAAGATCGAAATACCTGCCGAGTTTGTTGTTGGCAAGACCATCGCCCATAACATCATTGATGAAGCCAGTGGTGAAGTGGTGGCGAACGCCAATGATGAAATCACCGCTGAGATGCTGGAGAAGATGCGTGAAGTGGGTGTGAAGAAATTCAACACCATCTACACCAACGATCTGGACCATGGTGCATACATTTCTAATACCCTGCGTATAGATCCATCCAGCACACCACTGGAAGCGTTGGTAGAGATTTACCGCGTTATGCGTCCGGGTGAGCCACCTACCAAGGACTCTGCCGAGAATCTGTTCACTAACCTGTTCTTCAGTGAAGACCGCTATGACCTATCTGGGGTCGGTCGTATGAAGTTCAACCGCCGTGTGGGTCGCAAAGAGACCACCGGTAAGGGTGTGCTGGATAAGGATGATGTTCTCGCCGTACTCAATGTACTGCTCGATATCCGTAATGGTATTGGTAGCGTCGATGATATCGATCACCTGGGTAACCGTCGTATCCGCTCCGTGGGTGAGATGGCAGAAAACCAGTTCCGTGTTGGTCTTGTGCGTGTAGAGCGTGCAGTGAAAGAGCGCCTGTCTTTGGCTGAGTCCGAAGGCCTGATGCCGCAGGAGCTGATCAATGCCAAGCCGGTGTCGGCGGCGATTAAAGAGTTCTTTGGTTCCAGCCAGCTGTCTCAGTTTATGGACCAAAACAACCCGTTGTCAGAAGTTACCCATAAGCGTCGTGTCTCAGCATTAGGCCCGGGCGGTCTGACGCGTGAACGCGCCGGCTTTGAAGTCCGTGACGTGCATACCACGCACTATGGTCGCGTTTGCCCTATCGAGACCCCTGAAGGTCCGAACATCGGACTGATCAACTCGTTGGCGATCTATGCACGTACCAACGATTATGGTTTCCTCGAAACACCGTACCGCAAGGTGGTGAACGGCAAGCCTACCGATGAGGTGGAATACCTGTCCGCCATCGATGAGGCGGAATATGTTATCGCCCAGGCCAACTCAGCCATCGATGACAAAGGTAAGCTCAGTGACGAATTTGTCACCTGTCGGGTCGAGAATGAATTCACCATCGCTACGCCGGATAAGGTGCAGTTCATGGATGTTTCGCCCAAGCAGATCGTATCTGTTGCGGCTTCCATGATCCCCTTCCTGGAACACGATGATGCTAACCGTGCCTTGATGGGGTCCAACATGCAACGCCAGGCGGTTCCGACCTTGCGTGCAGAAAAGGCCCTTGTGGGTACCGGTATGGAACGTACCGTTGCCATAGACTCCGGTGTTACCGTCATCGCCAAGCGTGGCGGTGTCATCAACTCGGTAGATGCCAGTCGTATTGTTGTTCGTGTTAACGATGATGAGACCATTGCCGGTGAATCCGGTGTGGATATCTATAACCTGACCAAATACACCCGTTCTAACCAGAACACCTGCATTAACCAGCGTCCTCTGGTACACCCCGGTAATACCATTACTCGTGGCGATGTACTGGCCGACGGTCCTTCTACAGATATGGGTGAATTGGCTCTGGGTCAGAACATGCTCATCGCCTTCATGCCTTGGAATGGTTACAACTTTGAGGACTCCATCCTCATCTCCGAGCGTGTGGTTCAGGAAGATCGTTTCACCACTATTCATATAGAAGAACTGACCTGTGTGGCGCGTGATACCAAGTTGGGTTCCGAAGAGATATCTTCCGATATTCCTAATGTGGGTGAGTCGGCCCTGTCCAAGCTGGATGAGGCCGGTATTGCCTATGTTGGCGCCGAGGTGAAAACGGGCGATATTCTGGTTGGTAAAGTCACACCGAAGAGCGAGACACAACTGACACCGGAAGAAAAACTCCTGCGAGCCATCTTTGGTGAGAAGGCGTCTGACGTAAAAGATACCTCCTTGCGAGTCTCGTCCGGTCGTACCGGAACCGTTATCGATGTTCAGGTCTTCACTCGTGATGGGGTGAAGAAGGACAGTCGCGCCAAGTCTATCGAAGAGGCCGAATTAGAGCGCTTCCGTAAGGACCTGTTGGATCAGCAGCGAATCATGGAAGAGGATGCCTTTGGCCGTGTCGAGAAGCTCCTCACCGGCAAGCAAGCCGCTGGTGGTCCAAACAAGCTTAAGGCCGGAGACAAAATATCCAAGGCCTATCTGGCGGAATTGGAGCGCGATAAGTGGTTCGAGATCCGTCTTAAAGCTGAAGAGTCTCAGTCTCAGCTGGAAGCCATCGCTGAGCAGCTGAAACAGATGCATAAGGACTTCGAGAAGCGTTACGAGGCCAAGAAGACCAAGATCACGCAGGGCGACGACCTCGCTCCTGGCGTATTGAAGATGGTTAAGGTTTACCTGGCGGTTAAGCGTCGTATTCAGCCCGGTGACAAGATGGCCGGTCGTCACGGTAACAAGGGTGTTATATCCCGTATCGTTCCCGTAGAAGACATGCCTTACAGTGCCGATGGCACCACTATCGACATCGTCCTGAACCCGCTGGGCGTACCGTCTCGAATGAACGTCGGCCAGGTACTGGAAACCCATCTGGGTTGGGCTGCCAAGGGCCTGGGTATCAAGATCGGTAAGATGCTGGAAGCCAAGTCTGCTGTAGCAGATCTGCGTAAGTTCCTTGATAAGGTATACAACACCAGCGGTAAGCAGGAAGACCTGGACTCCTTCAGCGATGAAGAGATCCTGGAATTGTCTCATAACCTGCGTGGTGGTGTGCCCATGGCGACACCTGTTTTCGATGGTGCCGATGAGGCTGAGATCAAGGCGATGCTGAAACTGGCCGATCTGCCCGAGACTGGACAGACCACCCTATATGATGGGCGTACCGGTGACTCCTTCGAGCGTCCTATCACGGTTGGTTACATGCACATGCTCAAACTCAACCACTTGGTGGATGACAAGATGCATGCCCGTTCCACAGGACCCTATAGCCTGGTTACTCAGCAGCCGCTGGGAGGTAAGGCTCAGTTCGGTGGTCAGCGCTTCGGAGAGATGGAAGTGTGGGCACTGGAGGCCTATGGCGCCGCCTACACCTTGCAGGAAATGCTGACTGTTAAGTCGGATGATGTTCAGGGTCGTACCAAGATGTACAAGAACATCGTCGATGGCGACCATCAAATGGAAGCTGGCATGCCTGAGTCCTTCAATGTGTTGCTGAAGGAAATCCGTGCGCTCGGTATCGATATCGAGCTGGAACAGGTGGACTAACAAAGGGTTATCACCCCTCCGTCTGTGGCGGGGGGATTATTGTGAGGGTGCGACATTGAAAGACCTACTGAACATACTTAAAACCCAAGGCAAGGTGGATGACTTTGATGCCATCCGTATAGGCCTTGCGTCACCAGCGAAGATACGCTCCTGGTCCTTCGGCGAGGTAAAGAAGCCAGAGACCATAAATTATCGTACGTTCAAGCCTGAGCGTGACGGCCTGTTTTGCGCCAAGATCTTCGGTCCGGTAAAGGATTACGAATGTCTGTGTGGCAAGTACAAGCGACTGAAACATCGTGGTGTCATCTGTGAGAAGTGTGGCGTTGAAGTCACCCAGTCCAAGGTGCGTCGTGACCGTATGGGTCACATCGAACTGGCCAGCCCGGTTGCCCACATCTGGTTCCTCAAGTCCCTGCCTTCGCGCATGGGTCTGCTGTTAGACATGACTCTGCGAGACATCGAACGAGTGCTCTATTTTGAGGCCTTCGTGGTGGTTGACGCAGGCATGACCGACATGGAACGCGGTCAGCTGATGAGCGACGAGCAGTACCTGGATGCGATTGAAGAGCACGGCGATGAATTTAGTGCCAAGATGGGTGCCGAAGCGATCTTCGACCTGCTGCATGCGATGGATTTGACTGCCGAGGCGGTACAGTTGCGTGAAGATATCGGCGCGACCGGTTCAGAAACCAAGCTCAAGAAGCTGTCCAAGCGCCTGAAGCTGGTTGAGGCCTTCCTCGACTCCGGCAACAAGCCTGAGTGGATGGTGATGACCGTTCTGCCGGTACTGCCGCCTGAATTACGTCCTCTGGTACCGCTGGAAGGTGGCCGTTTTGCCACCTCAGATCTGAACGATCTTTATCGCCGCGTTATCAACCGTAACAACCGTTTGAAGCGTTTGCTGGATCTGAATGCGCCGGATATCATCGTGCGTAACGAAAAGCGCATGCTGCAGGAATCTGTGGATGCGCTGTTGGATAACGGCCGTCGTGGTCGTGCCATTACCGGTTCCAACCGTCGTCCGCTGAAGTCCCTGGCCGATATGATCAAGGGTAAGCAGGGTCGCTTCCGTCAGAACCTGTTGGGTAAGCGTGTCGATTACTCCGGCCGTTCCGTTATCGTGGTTGGACCTACCCTGAAATTGCATCAGTGTGGTCTGCCCAAGAAGATGGCGCTGGAACTGTTCAAGCCGTTTATCTTCTCCAAGCTGGAGCGTCGTGGCCTGGCCCATACCATCAAGGCTGCGAAGAAGATGGTTGAGCGCGAAACCCCCGAGGTGTGGGATATCCTCGAAGAGGTTATCCGTGAACATCCGGTGATGCTGAACCGCGCACCAACCCTTCACCGTCTCGGTATCCAGGCCTTCGAACCTGTATTGGTCGAAGGCAAGGCCATCAACCTGCATCCGCTGGTGTGTGCTGCCTTTAACGCCGACTTTGACGGTGACCAGATGGCGGTCCATGTACCCCTGTCACTGGAAGCACAGTTGGAGGCCCGCGCATTGATGATGGCCTCCAATAATGTTCTCTCACCGGCTAACGGTGAGCCCATTATCGTACCGTCTCAGGACGTGGTTTTAGGTATCTATTACATGACCCGTGAGCGTGTAAACGCAAAGGGTGAAGGTATGGTCTTTGCTGATATCAATGAGGTAAGTCGTGCCTACGAATCGCGTATGGTCGACCTGCAAGCCAAGGTGAAGGTACGAATCCGTGAAGTGATCGTCGACGAGAAGGGAGATAGTACTGAAGATACCCGTGTTATCGATACCACCGTTGGCCGCGCATTGCTCTACGATGCGGTGCCAGTAGGTCTGGCCTACGAGTTGGTTAATCAGGACATGGGTAAGAAGCAGATATCCACATTGCTGAATACCTGTTACCGCCGCCTGGGTCTGAAGAGTTCGGTTATCTTCGCGGATCAGCT
>JAOUJT010000091.1 GCA_029883105.1 Gammaproteobacteria bacterium | reverse complement strand
GGCTACCCACTCCCGGCTCACTCTCCACCGTCAACATTCCACCCATAATATTTACGGTCTGTTGTGAAATATAGAGGCCCAGACCGGTACCCATAGCGCCACTATTTTTCACCTGTCTATAGGGTTCAAAGATATGTAATAGTTGCTCACTGTCCATACCGATGCCGCTGTCGATAATCTCAATCTGCAGCATGGATATTTCATCCAGAAATTCCAGTCGCAGTTCTATCTTTCCTTGCTCAGTAAACTTAATGGCATTGCCTGCAAGGTTTACCAGGATCTGCTTGAACTTTATTTCATCCGTGCTTATGTACTCCGGCAGACTGCCATTACTCTGTATAACAAACTCCAGCCCCTTGCTCTCTGCACGGGGTTTTAACAGTCCGCACAGATCATTAATCAACTCACGCAGTTCAACCCTGGCTTCATGCAATACAACCTGCTTTGCATCCAGCTTGGAGTAGTCGAGCACATCATTGATAACCTGTTGCAGGTGGCGACTGTTTCTGACAATGGCATTGATGCCGGCGATGCGTTCTTCTTTGGTGCTATCGGTATCCAGCAGGGTTTCACTAAAACCAATCACCGAGGTCAGAGGGGTACGGATTTCATGACTCATGGTGGCCAACAGCATCGCCTTTTCTCGCGCCGTACTGGTGAGATGAAAATTGTTCTGCTGGATATAGCGACTGGTCCAATAGGCTACATAGATGGATGTTATGAGAATGATGGCGGTAAATATCCATAAGTAGCGTAGCCAGGATTTGTACCGCAGATCCGTTTGTAGCCACACCTTGTCCATCTCGGACTTAAACAACACTTGCAAGGCTGCCAGAGAATATTGATGCTTTTCTGTGATGTCCGTGGATAGGTTTAGAATGTAATCTCTGTCCACATGCGCTGGCTCGAATACCGACTCATGTACAGATCGACGTAACTCGATACCATCTCGGACATATTGCTCCATCTCTTTCAGGTGTTGGCGAGCTTGTGGTTTTAACTCTAATTGTGCCAGCTCTGCAACGATCGCATTATAACGACCTCCGAGTATATTTAATGCCTGGAACTTTTCGTCTCGTTGGAAGGCATCGTCTTCCAGAAGCAGCTCGCGAATGAGGGTCATGCGTTGTTGAATCACAACCTGTAGTGACTGTACCAGCTCCGATTCTGTCGAATATTCATCAACTACGCGCCCCATACTCTGATGCATGGTAGCGATGGTATTGAAACTGATCACTATGCTTGTGGTAATCATGAGGAGGATAAAAACAAATGCCAGTGGCACAACCCACTGGGCTTTGAGCGCCTCTCTTTCCATCGTTACTGCCATCCTGAGTCCTTGCTCGCCCGTATCACAGTCCATTAACCACACTATCATCAAGGGTAAGTGTAACCGACAACCGTGGTTCTGACTATTAGCCTATTGCTTACGTCGTCCATCTACCTATCGACCCTAAAAGCCATTTGCTGTAATTTATTCCCATGGATAAAAAACCGCTAAACCCTGAGGTTGTGATGCGCTCACTGATTGTTCTGCTGCTAAGCCTAATCAGCTTTGTCTCTGTCGCTGTAGAGCCTGCCACTGCGGTAGATATACCGCCGCCAACCCAATCTGACGTCAAAATCGATGATATGGGTGAATCGGTAAATGCCGGCTCCCTGCGAAATGATTTTCTTATTACTGAGATCAAGGCCGAGGCCGGTGATCCAGACGCACAATTGCAACTAGCCAGACTGTATATTGCCGGAAAAGGTACCAGGCAAAGTGGAAGCAAGGCCAATTTCTGGCTGGACAAAGCCGCTCGACAAGGCTTTCGAGAGGCCCAGATCATGCTGGCGGATCGCTATTACGCCGGCACAGGCATCCCCCGTCCCTATTTTGCCCATGCGCTTAAATGGTACATCGCCGCAGGCAATCAGAATGACCCACACGCGCAATCCATGGCAGGGAAGATGTTCTATAAAGGCATAGGCACCAAGCGAGACTACAAAGAGGCTTTTCGATGGCTCTACCAAAGTGCCCAACGTCGTGATGCGGAGTCACAACATCTGGTTGGTGTTATGTATCGGTTTGGTCATGGCATGGATAAGAATTATCTAAATGCCTACATATGGTTGCATGTGGCCTATGTCAGTACCCGAGATGAAAAAGAGAAGGAGAATATTGCCAAACAAAAAGAACGCGTAGGCACGCTGATGGATGAAAGCGAATTATTGGGTGCCAAACTGTTGGCACCTGAATACGCCGATATGTATGCGATGAAAGAGCACTAGACGCGATAGTATTATCGATTTTAAGCCCGCTTTGTACATAGCCTTAACAGATTATTTTCATTTGCCGTGTAGAGCCACTCCTCTGCCGACCTATAATAAACACCACGATGATAATAACGGTAAAGGGTTATGCCAGAGATACTACTGGTCGACGATGACGAAGGAACACGTTCACTATTTTCCGAAATTGCCGCGCTAGCCGGCTATCAAATCCATACCGCCAGCTCTGGAGCGGAGTTTTTCCAACTTTATGCGCAACGCCAACCAGATCTGTTGATTCTGGATCTGGTCATGCCGAATATGGATGGCCTGGAGTTAATGCGCAAACTGTTAGCACTGGATTGCCAATTACCTCTGCTGGTGATCAGCGGTTATGACTATATAAATGAGGATGGCTTGGAGCTGTTAAGTCACGGTCTGAATTTTAAGGGCTTTATCAAAAAGCCATTTAATGTTGTTGAGCTACGCAAACTACTTACACAGGTCATAGAACATCCTGAGCCGGCAACCTGATCCTGCGCAAACCCAGCATGTTCTGGCCGATCACATACGGCACCAAACTCATCCCCATCACTATTAGCCACTGCTGCAAGCTCAAAGCCTGAAGAGATAAGGCCTTCGCCAATATGGGTATCAGCAGATAACTGAGTATCAATACACTACATAGTCCCAGTGCCAGCCAGATATAGACATTTGCCACCACATCATTTTTCCACCATCGGCTAGATACCTGTCGCATGTTAAACACATGCCATAACTGCGCAAAAGCAATACACAAGAAACTCATGGTGATGGCCTCCCCTTCAGGCCAGGCAAACCAATAAAGGGCAGAAAAAAAGACTATCAACACAGACACGGTTATCAATAGGCCATACAGTGCTATCGTCCACCAGTGAGCCTGGGTCAATAATGATTCCTGCCTGGAACGAGGTGGTTGTTGCATCATGGACTTATCTCCCTCTCCCATCCCTAGTGCCAGTGCCGGGAATACATCGGTCACCAGATTCAGAAACAGGATTTGCATGGGTAACAGCGGCAGTGGTGCATTAAGTAGTGCAGCAAAACCAACGATCATTACCTCGCTCAAATTACAGGACAGCAGGTACACCACAAAGCGCCGTATATTGTTAAAAATAACCCTGCCTTGTTCTACCGCCAGCGTTATCGTGGCAAAGGAATCATCCTTCAGCACCATGTCTGCGGCTTCACGTGCCACCTGGGTACCACGCTGCCCCATTGCCACACCGATATCCGCCTTTTTCAGTGCCGGGGCATCATTCACCCCATCACCGGTCATCGCCACCACACTACCGGCCTGCTGATGCATGGCGATCAGGCTCAGCTTCTGCTCTGGTGAAACACGACAAAAAATATTGCAGGCGAGGATCTCCTGCCGTTGCGCGGGAGCCATGCTAACCGCAGTATCCAACCTTTCACCATGGATTACCTGTGAAGAATCCTGGCTTTCCAGGCCCACCGCTGCGGCCACGCTACGTGCGGTATGCTCCTGATCGCCGGTCACCATTACCACACGGATACCCGCCTTTTGACAGTCGGCAATGGCCTCAGCCACCTCCGCTCGTGGTGGGTCCTGCATGCCCACCAGTGCCACCAGACTTAGAGCCTCATAGGCCGGGGCATTAACTTCGGCTACCTGTTTGCGTGCCACCGCCAGTACCCGTAAACCGCCGCTGGCCATCTCTTCGTTACGCTTTAACCATTGCTGCCGCAACGCTTGCGTCATCTCCTGCAGATGACCCTGCTCATCCAGTATTGATGTACAGTGTTTTATCACCGCCTCCGGTCCACCCTTCACCGCCACATAGATCTGCCCGCGGCCCTGATGGTATGTCGCCATCATCTTGTTTACCGGATCAAAGGCCTCTTCCATCAACTCCGGCCAACTCTCGCGCGCCGCCTGTTGAGACATGCCCGCCTTGGCAGCGGCTATGAGCAAGGCTACCTCCAGGGGATCGCCGCTGATCTGTTGTTGCTTGAGTGTGGCATTGCTACACAAGACCCCGATGCGCAACGCTTCGTTCATGTTCAGCAGATCCGCCGGTATCAAGCGTTGTTGTTGCTGATAAAAGCCCCCTTCCTGGGACAGACCTTCACCTGTCACGTGTACATCACCACCACTTAGGGCGTAGTGTTGAACGGTCATGCGATTTTCCGTGAGGGTGCCAGTCTTGTCGGTACAGATCACCGAGGTAGCACCCAGGGTCTCCACCGCCGAGAGCTTGTTTATCAAGGCATGGCGTTTGGCCATGCGCCACATGCCACGCGCCAGGGCCAAGGTCGCTACCACCGGCAGGCCTTCCGGAATAGCCGCCACCGCCAGTGCGATACCTGTCTGTATCATCAGCCACAAGGATTTACCGGCAAGGACTCCGGAGAGGGTGACCAGCAGAGTCAGCACCAGCGTCAACCAGATCAGATTGCGCCCCATCGTGTCCAGACGTTGCTCCAGCGGCGTCAACTCATCTTCCTCGCCCTGTTCAACCATGGCAGCAATATGACCCAGCTCGGTATCCATTGCTGTGGCGACCACCAGGGCGGTGACGGAACCTCGTGTTACCGATGTGCCGCGATAGAGCATATTTTTCCTCTCCACCAATGTGCCATCGACAGGTGAAAGTGTATCGTCCTTACTCACCGGTACGGATTCACCGGTTAGGGTCGACTCATCCAACTGCAATCGAGATGAGTCGATAACACGCAGGTCGGCCGTCACCACATCGCCACCTTCCAGTAACACCACATCACCGGGTACCAGCGCATCTGCAACGATGCTGCGCAGTTCACCATCACGCATCACTCGCGTGGTAACACTGCCGATCAGGCGTAAGGCCTCCATCGAACGCACGGCTCGCAATTCGGTAACAAAACCTATCAGGGTATTAAAAAAAATCACCACCAGAATGGCGATGGCTTCGACATGGTCGCCCAAAAACAGGGAGAATAAGCATGCGGCAAAGAGAAACAACACCATTATGCTTTTTAGCTGGGCCAGGAGTACCGCCCAAAAGCTGCGGCTATTCTGCAACTGGATACGGTTGGGTCCAAAACTTTGGATGCGGAGCTCTGCCTGCTGCTGCTTCAGCCCTTGCGATGAGCACTGTAATTGCTCATAGACTTGAGCCAGCGGCAAAGACCAGACCGCATGTAAAGGATATTGCGGTGGAACCGTATCCATATACTTGATCCTCACTTGTCGTACTTCACAGCATGAGTGACCCTACATTCCGTTCCACATCAATACTATTTTTTTACTGAGGTCAGCTCATAAACCATATCTAATAATTCTTCTAGTTCACAAGGCTTACGCAGGTAACGAGAAAAACCAGCTTGCAACCCTTTTGTAACATCACCGTGCAAGGTGCTTGCACTAAGCGCGACAATGGGAATTGATCGCATTTTTTCGATTCGCATTAATCGCCTTAGAACTTCGATACCATCGATGTCCGGTAAATTGATGTCGAGGATAATAATATCCGGCTCGATATCCAGAGCGATTGCACAACCGTCGATACCGGTAGTCGCCTGATAGAACGCGATATCATCCCGACTGCCCAGCAGCGCTTCCATTAATCTCATGCCTAAGGGATTATCCTCCACATACAGCAACTTGATTTGATCTCCATGCGTCGGAAAATTCGCCCGTGCTTGTTTCTCGACGGTGGTGAGAGATTGCTCTGGTTCTTCTGCCACTGGTAATACAAACCAGAACCGGCTGCCTTCTCCCTGTCGACTTTGAAAAGAAATCTTGCTGTTCATTAAGCTAAGACTCTTCTTGGTTACCGCCAGACCTATCCCTGATCCCTCTACATGAGCATCCATATGTGCACGGCTAAATGCAGTGAATATGGAGTCCTGATCCGCTTCGGCTATTCCCAAGCCTGTATCCTTCACTTCGACCATAATGCTATTGTTTTGATAGACACAACGCACACATACGCAACCACCCTTAACATTGTATTTGATTGCGTTTGAAATCAAATTTATAAGGACCTGGCGCAAACGTAAAGCATCTGCCAGGACATACTGTGCTTTTTCATTGTCATTTTCAAAGTTCAGTTCGATTTCATTATTCGCCGCCATAGGCCTAAGCAAGCTTAGGCACTCTCGCATCACATCTGTTAAATGTACCGGATACAAATCTATATTCTTATCACCAGTCTCTATGCTGGTCAGATCCAAAACCTGATTGATCAAAGCTGACAAATGCTTGCCTGCCTCATTTATATTGCGAGAAAATTCACGAATTTTCTCTGGGCGTTTACTCTTGGAGAATGAAATCAGAAGACTACTAAATCCCATAATCGCATTCAGTGGGGTGCGTAACTCATGACTCATATTAGAAAGGAAATCTGACTTTGCCTTACTCGCCTTCTCTGCGCGCTGATAGGCAACACGCAAGTTTTCCAATAATTCATTATTCTCAAACAATAAACGCACACCACGCATAATGCTTTCATAATGCGCATAGGAAAGGCTGAGCATGGCGATAAGGAAAATAATTAATATCCCCAGACCACCATTATCAAAGATGGCGTTATTCTGCCCTAGCAACTGATACAAAATTATCGGCAATAGCATCGGCAACATAAAGGACAAATATATCCGGTATATCATGCCTGTCGTTGCCACGGCACCCGCTGCCATGCCACAAATAACATAATAAGCAAGGAACTGTAATTCTGCGGTCTTGGCCTCTGCCAGCATAAAAGGCAACACTCCCCATAACAGACCATGCACGATCGATTGCACTTGATAACTATAGAGAAACAAATAGGGGTTGTTATTATTTAACCCAGTACGTCGGTAGTTGATGTTCCAGATCAATAAATAAAGGTTTGATGCCAAAATGAGGCTGGACCATAGCAGAAGTTGCAGACTATCCAGCACATCCCTGACCACATAGATCACAAAACCTAGTGCCAACAGTGCTGAGATCATGGCATTGGTGCTTTGCCTGGCGAGCTGGCTAATCTGTTCTACCAGATATAGCTGATCGAGCTCTTTGGCCACAATCTTCTCCTTCGCTTTTATACTTACGGCTGTAACCAAATCTGTTTGCCATGAGCGAATGCCATATGACCGGCTAAATATTCTGCTGATCTATGAGCACACTATGCTACGACCCGACGTGGTGAGCCCTCTTTCCAGCTATCTATATTATCCACCACCTGATCCAATAATCTTTGCCGTGACTCTATGCTGGCCCAGGCGATATGTGGGGTTACAATCAGTCTGGGTATCTTGCCGGACAGTAATACATTGCCATGAACCGGAGGTTCTTCCAACAACACATCCATACCTGCGCCGCCAAGATGGCCATGACACAAGGCATCTGCCAGAGCCTCTTCATCGACGATCCCGCCACGAGCTGTATTAATAAGGATGGCGCTATCTTTCATTAATGCCAGTTCCGGCTTGCCGATAAGGTTTTTTGTTTCGGGGGTTAGGGGGCAGTGCAAACTGAGCACATCCACCTGCGGCAATAGCTCATCCAAAGCGAGTCTGCCCACTTCGCTCTGTGTCGTTCCTGGCCGTTGTGCCACCAGCACCTTCATACCAAAGGCCTCAGCCACCTTGGCGACACCTCGCCCCAGCTCGCCATAACCGACAATACCGATTACGGTGCCCGCTAATTCTCTTATGGGGTGGTCCATGAAACAAAATTGATCGTGCCTCTGCCAACGTCCGGCAATGATATCCTGGTGATATTCCAGCAAACTGGTGTTCAGTGCCGTGAGTAAGGTGAACACATGTTGCACCACAGAAGGGGTTCCATACGCACGGACATTACACACCGTTATTCCCAGTTTGGCCGACGCCTTAAGGTCAACATTGTTGGTGCCTGTGGCCGCAACACAAATCAATTTCAGACTACCGGCATTCCTCAATACCTCAGCATCCAGCACCACCTTGTTAGTGATCACCACATCACACCCATGGATACGTGCTGCCACCTCATGTGTGTCTGTTTTGTCACACATCTGCCAGCTAATACCTGTCTTTTCCAGGCCACTTAAGTCCAAATCAGCCATATCCAGGCTACCCACATCCAGAAAAACCCCTTTCATTCCTACCTCGGCAAAAAAACTACTAAATATCACATTGTTAGAGACGATAACCCTAAAGTAAACAATAAACTTTTACTATCGCGCCTTATGTGACAAATTGCGGTAACAACTAGCCCGTGTCATAGTTGCGATACTGAATTCCCAAATAACTGTTGCAACCAAAGCAAGGATTTACGCTAGTGGACCACTCGACCAATGAAGACCTCTATGTCACCCCTGACCGCTTCGGGATAAGCTTTGGTCTAGCCTCAGATGGCGTTACCCTTTCGGCTAACTTTGCCCCCAATCCCGGTGCTACACCGCTTGAATTGGCAATGCTGAAAAAGCTTATCGATCAGCTGGGTTATGGGCATCTGCCCATCCAGCAGGACAAATTGTCAGAGGTGGTCTACAAGCAGCGTACTAATAACGAAGGCTTTACCATTGCCATTAGTGGTCACCGTGATGGCAGTCTGGAAATAGAGACCTCTAAAGACCGAATGAACGCCATGGCCTATGTCCACCACCCCAGTGGTGAAGGTCAGCCTCTAAGCGCGGAAATCATCCAACAGCAATTGGCTCAAGCTAAAGTCAGCTACGGCATTATCGACGAAATTGTCGATGCGCTGATTGAGGATCAGGGCAAGACCATGGTGGATGAGATCATCATTGCTCAGGGAAAAGCACCGATTGATGGCCAGGACGCACGCTTTGTCAGCCTGGTGCAGGATGTGGCAGAACGCCGCCCCCCTCTGCTGGATGACGAGCCTGTGGATTATCGTGAATTTGGTGGTGTAGATACCGTGGCCCCTGGCGATCGTATCCTCAGGCGTGTTCCGCCTACGGATGGTGAGGATGGCTTTAACGTCTTCGGTGAGACCATCCCCGCCAAAGCCGGTAGGGATAAAGAACTTAAGCTCAACCGTTCGGTGCAGCTGGACCCTGAAGACCCTGACATCGTTATTGCCAACATCGGTGGCCAACCGGTTATTACGGAACGGGGCGGCTTTGTTGAAAAGCTGGTGACCCTGGATGATGTGGATCTGAAATCCGGCAATATCGAATTTGATGGCACCGTCATCGTAAAAGGCGACGTCAAATCCGGCATGAAGGTCAAGGCCAGTGGTGATATCAATGTTATGGGTACCGTCGATGCTGCGACCATGGAAGCCGAAGGCAGTGTCACCGTGAATGGCGGCATCATCGGTCATGGTGCCGTGCGTGATGACAAGGGAAATCTTCGTACCGGCTCGGGCTACGTAAAGGCCAAGGGTAGCGTTATGGCGCGATTCTATAAGAATGTGATTATAGA
>JAOUJT010000090.1 GCA_029883105.1 Gammaproteobacteria bacterium | reverse complement strand
AGACAGCGCCAGGGTACTGTCACGTATGGTCGATGTGATCATGATCCGTACCTTCGAACACGAAAAGATCGAGACCTTTGCCAAACATTCACAGGTGCCGGTGATCAATGCCCTGACCGACATGTACCACCCCTGTCAGTTATTGGCAGACATGCAGACCTACAGGGAGCAGCGTGGGGATATCAAAGGTAAGACCGTCACCTGGATCGGTGATGGCAACAATATGTGCCACTCCTATATCAATGCTGCCCGTCTGCTGGACTTCAAACTCAACATCGCCTGTCCAGAAGGCTACGACCCCGATACCGAACTGATGGCACTGGCCGGTGAGCACGCCGAGATCATCCGTGACCCCATGCAGGCCAGTCGTGGTTCCGATCTGCTGGTCACCGATGTCTGGGCCAGCATGGGTCAGGAAGAGGAGCAGAAACAACGTGAAGCGGCATTTGCCAAATACCAGGTGGATGCGGCGATGCTGGCTGTAGCCAATCAAGATGCCCTGTTCATGCACTGCCTGCCTGCCCACCGTGGTGAAGAGGTTGCCGCCGAGGTCATCGATGGTACTCAAAGCGTGGTGTGGGATGAGGCGGAAAACCGTCTGCACGCACAAAAGGCCCTGCTGGAACTGCTACTGGTAAAACAAGCCAAATAAAACAGAGGGCCAGCAGGCCCTACTGTGTACAGTAAGTGTTTCAGCAAATATATGGCACCGGTTCTGAACGACCGATATACCCACTGCTCATAGGAATCACTCTTCCTGTTAAACCACTCCGGTTACTATATTTTGCGCCGCCTTTCAAACAGGCTGCTTACTGGTCTATCCTAAAGCACAGCAATTACCTCCAGGTTTGTGATACAGTGCCCTGCGGCGCCTGACAATGCAGGCATAATCACTTTCAAATCACTGAAACACACGAAATCATGAAAAAAATACTGATAAGCATCCTCCTACTCTCCACGTTAAACGCCACATCCGCCATAGCAGAAACCCTCTATGTCAAAGATGTTCTGTACATCTCCATGCGTGACGGGCCTGGAAACCAGTACAAACAAATAAAAACCATGAAGACGGGTAGTGTGCTAAACAAACTGGAAGTGTCGGATGACGAAAAATACATCAAGGTCTCTACCAAAGATGGCCTCGAAGGCTGGATTCAGTCTCAATATCTGGTAGACACTCCCATTGCAGCTCTGCTGCTAGAGCGAGCCGAATCCCGCATCGATACCTTAAAAAATAAAACCAGTAAACTCACTACTGAGTTAACCGATACAAAGAAAGCCTTACAAGATATCACGCGTGAACATACAACATTAAAAACTACTTACGCCAAACTTGATAAGGAAAATCAGCGCATCAAAAAGGTCAGCAAGCAACCCATCGCTATGGCCGATGAAAATGACCACCTGCGCAGCCAGAACGTCTCCATGGAAAAGGAGTTGGTACGCCTGAAACAGGAAGTACAGGTACTGGAGGATCGTACTGATCGCGAATGGTTCATGATAGGTGGTGGTGTTCTCGGACTGGGCGTTGCCCTGGGCCTTATCCTGCCTTTCTTCAGTCGCCGCAAGAAAAGTAGCGCCTGGGGCTCTATGTAAAGGTTACATAGCATATGGGCGGGACCTCTCGCCCATTGTGCCATATCATGGCACTCTTCTTACAAACTGTTAACCCGTCTATCCAACTCATACACGATTATCATTAATCGAAATAATCCAATCACCTGCATCTATAGTCTCTCGGTATATAGCCTATTTTCGTAGTACCGAAAAACCGGAAAAAAAAGCGGGACAATAGCCCTGCTCTTTAATTTGGCCATAGCTGTATTGAAGGCTCATCAAAACATGGAGAGGATGCTGGGACATCCTGTCTCGTGGTTTCATCCTGAAATAATCTTATAGAAACTATGCTGCACTACGAGCTGAATCGCATTCGGACTATTCGCAGTGAATGTACCTGTGACACCCTTATCCAAACAACCTTTTGAGTTACCGCTTATACTGGTGTACACAACACCAAGCTTGATGGACTTCGCCATCGTATTGAAGTAGCCAAGGCTTATCTGTGAGTCTTTCGAGGTAGAATTGGAGTTGTAACCCAGGGCTACGGGTGCCTTCTCACCAATCTTCCTATCGCTATTAACACCCATACGTGAGGTGTCGGAAGTTACGGCGATGTGTGTACTGAACAAAACAACGCCAATTTGAGGAAGGTATGTGACAACAAGACTTCACGAATATTACGAGATGAGTAAATAGAATCCATAAAAAAGGGAAGCCGCAGCTCCCCTCTCTTACACACTCTCACTGGATACTATTTCTCCAGCTGGGTCACATCCCGTACCGCACCACGTGAGGCAGACGTGGTCATGGCGGCATAGGCCTTCAGTGCACTGGAAACCACTCGCTGACGACCTAGCGGCTTCCAGGCATCACTGCCCTTGGCTTCCATCGCTGTGCGACGTGCAGTCAGTTGATCATCCGTCAGGGCCAAACGGATGGTACGGTTGGGGATATCGATCTCGATGCTATCGCCCTCCTCCACCAGAGCAATGGCCCCACCTTCTGCAGCTTCAGGAGATACATGGCCGATAGAGAGGCCCGACGTACCACCAGAGAAACGACCATCGGTGAGCAAGGCACAAGCCTTACCCAGCCCCTTGGATTTCAGGTAAGAGGTGGGATAGAGCATCTCCTGCATACCGGGGCCACCACGTGGACCTTCGTAGCGAATGATCACCACATCACCTGCTGTTATTTGATCACCAAGGATCGCTGCCACCGCATCGTCCTGGCTCTCGAAGATCCGTGCCGGACCGGTGAAGGTGAGGTTGTCCTCATCAACGCCGGCGGTCTTCACCACGCAACCATCCAGAGCAATGTTACCGGACAATACCGCCAGACCACCGTCCAGGCTATAGGCATGTTCTTTATCGCGAATACAGCCATTGGCCCGGTCATCGTCCAGTGAGGGCCAGCGTTTTGCCTGACTGAAGGCAACCTGGGTGGGGACATTGCCGGGACCGGCCATAAAGAAGGTCTTCACTGACTCATCCTGGGTGCGCTTGATATCCCATTTCTCCAGGGCCTCTCCCATGCTGGCACTGTGTACGGTCTTTATATCCGTATGCAGCAGTCCAGCACGGTCCAGTTCACCCAACAGCCCCATTACGCCTCCGGCACGGTGTACATCTTCCATATGATACTGCTGGGTAGAAGGGGCCACCTTGGCCAGGTGTGGGATCTTGCGTGACAGGCGATCAATATCCGCCATATCAAAGGCCACCTCGCCCTCCTGTGCTGCCGCCAGCAGATGCAGAATGGTGTTGGTAGAACCGCCCATGGCGATGTCCAGGCTCATGGCGTTTTCGAAGGCCTTAAAGCTGGCGATATTACGCGGTAATACCGACTCATCATCCTGTTCATAGTAACGCTTGGACAGATCGACGATACGTCGGCCGGCTTCCAGGAACAGCTCCTTACGATCCGCATGGGTGGCCAGCATTGAGCCGTTGCCAGGCAGGGACAGACCCAGAGCCTCGGTGAGGCAGTTCATGGAGTTGGCGGTAAACATGCCGGAACAAGAGCCACAGGTGGGACAGGCCGAGCGTTCCATCTGCATCACCGTCTCGTCGGACTCATTGGCATTGGCCGCTGTGACCATGGCATCTACCAGATCCAGATGCACCTCTTTGCCACCGATGATGGCCTTACCCGACTCCATCGGCCCGCCGGAGACAAAGATCACCGGGATATTCAGACGCATGGCGGCGTTCAACATTCCGGGGGTGATCTTGTCACAGTTGGATATACAGACCAGGGCATCGGCGCAATGGGCATTCACCATATATTCCACCGAATCGGCGATGATCTCGCGTGAAGGCAGCGAATAGAGCATGCCATCGTGGCCCATGGCGATACCATCATCAACGGCGATGGTATTGAACTCCTTGGCGACACCACCGGCAGCCTCAATCTCGCGAGCCACCAACTGACCCATGTCCTTGAGATGCACATGACCGGGTACAAACTGGGTAAAGGAGTTGGCCACGGCGATGATGGGCTTGGAAAAATCATCATCCTTCATGCCTGTGGCGCGCCACAGGGCGCGGGCACCGGCCATATTACGACCGTGAGTACTGGTTTTAGAGCGATATTCTGGCATGCCTGACCTCGGATCTTATTCGCAAAAGAAATCGTTCCTCATTATACGCATCCACCGCAAGAACGACCACGAGAGATGTGTTTCACAGGGTGAAAGCCGAGACTCTTCCACCCTGCGTGACAAACGCTATACTGGGGCTATACCTCAGGATTAAATGGGGGAAATAACAACAATATCGGATTAGTCCAGCATAGGAGCCCGCATGAATCATCTCTATAGGTTCACCACAATATTTTTCCTCTCCCTGCTAAGTGGTTTGCTTAGTGCCGCCGAAGAAAACAAACTCGCTGAAGGTATGGTAAATCCCGGCTACCACGAACCCCCGAGCTGGTTTAAGAGCTCTTTTTTGGATCTACAGGAGGATCTGGCTGAGGCCAATGAGTCAAAAAAAAGAGTGATCCTCTACTTCTATCAAGATGGCTGTCCCTATTGTGGCAAACTGCTGTCCGTTAACTGGAAACAAAAGGATATTGTTAAAAAAACCAGGCAGAACTTTGATGTTATTGCGATAAATTTATGGGGTGATAAAGAGATCACCGGCCTTGATGGCCTGAGCATGACAGAAAAGAAATTCGCAGAAAAAAATCGAGTTATGTATACCCCTACCCTATTGCTGTTAAATGAACAGGGCAAGGTCGCCTTACGCATCAACGGTTATTATCCGCCAAAAAAATTCAGCGCAGCTCTGGATTATGTCGCACAAAAACGTGAAAAAAGTATCGCATTTAGCGACTACCACAAGGATGCTGCCAGTAAAGGCAGCAACCAGAAACTCTACAGCAGCAAACAATATCTGCATAAGCCCTATCGCCTTAGCGCGCAGTCACGTGGTAACAGCAAACCATTATTAGTTCTGTATGAGCAGCGTTTTTGCGCTCATTGCGACGAAATCCATAAGGATATCTTCAGTAGGCCGGAAAGCAAAGAGCTGTTAGAAAAATTCGATGTGGTGCTTTTGGATCGCTGGGGTAAATCAGCCGTGCTGACACCAAAAGGCAAAACTACCACCGAACTGAAATGGGCCAATCAACTGAAGATCAATTACTCACCGTCTCTAATATTCTTTGATAGTAAAGGCGATGAGGTATTCCGTACCGAGGCCTATCTTAAATCCTTCCATATTCAATCGGTAATGGATTACGTCAGCTCTGGCGCGTACAAAACCCAACCTAACCTGCAACGATTTATCCAGGCCCGGGCAGATGCCCTGGAAGCCAAAGGTATACATGTAGATCTAATGAGGTAACAACATGAAAACAAAAAGATTCACTATTGTCTGGTTACTGCTGATACTGATGGGCTTTACAGGCTGTATCACCGTCGGCAACGAGTTTCCTGTGAGCAAGCTTGAACAAATCAAACAAGGTACCAGTAGGGCTGAAGTCGAAAAGATATTTGGACAACCCTGGCGTGTGGGCAAGGATAGTGGCTATCGTACCTGGACCTATGCCCATTACAAGGTTTCACTATTTAGCCAGCCGAAAACCAGGGATCTTGTTGTAAGGTTTAATGCTGAAGGCAAGGTAGTCTCATATACCTTCAACTCAACCTATAGAGAAGATGAAAACCTGTAAACGCAAAGGCGGTCTATACAGACCGCCTGAGTGATGCCCCTACAGCGTTTATCTCGCTCATACGATCAACTGTCCCCAAATCCATTTTAGACTCAGATTACCGATATCCTGAGGCGGGATAGTGGCTGTGATCTTGGATGGATCACGAAACAGGTTTCGTATGACCGGCTTGGCCATGAGGTGTCCCAGATCATCACGGTAACAGCTGACACTAGGCTTGGATGCATGGATACCACGTCGTATGACGATACCTGTATAGCCATCAGAGAGCTTCACGTATGTCCCAGGAGGATAGACGCCCAATTCTTTAATAAAAAATAGCGTGAGTTCTTCATTTATAGAACTTCCCTTGCCCTCAAAAAAACGCTTTAACACCGAATTACTCAAATTGCCTTTACGGTAGTTGCGATCTGATGTCATCGCGCTATAACGATCCGCAATGGCAACGATCTTGGCTCCCTCGGTAATCTGCTCACCAGTAATCCCCAAAGGATAACCACTACCATCCTCGTTCTCCTGGCATTGCAGCACAGCATTTAACCAAACACTATCCTTGACACCCAACTTCTGCAATAACTCATAGCTCTTCTGTGGATAGGTTTGTATGGCCTGACGTTGCGCTTCGGTTAAGGGAGTTGTTTGCTCATGTAACTCCTCCTGAAACTTGGCCACGGATATGTGCTTACTTAAGGCTGCTGCAGCCACCAGGACCGAGCGCTCTTTATCGTAAGACTTGGCCATAGTTAAAACCAAAGTCAATATAGCTACATGGATGGGATGTAATTCCGTATAATTTCCATCGTGATAAAGGTGGGCTATGCCAATAGCGGCATCCGCGTCATCCTTTACATACCGATAGAGTAACTCCGCAAGTTTTAGTATGCGATCGGGCAATTCTTCCGGATTTTCATAAAGAGAACGCAATGCATTACGCATACGAGTCTCCAAATGGTCGATATCGTCAAATATTGAGCTTTGTAAGGGACCGCTGTTTTGATGCTCTAAACTGCTTCCACTGGATACATCACGGTATATATCACCGGATAAACCTACCGTGCGAAACTCTTCTTCACTTTTTAGTATTCGTCCCCTTTCGACCAGGATACGGTGCCGAGAATCGTAGATATTCCAGGGTACACGCTGGCCTATTGCCAACTCACTTCGCTTGATACGCACCATAAGTGGTGTCTTTTCGCGTGCCATCGACCCCTCCAGCTCCAGGGCCAAGGGGCTCTGGGTGCAGCATTAACGAGTATTCGTCATCGAGTAATCTGCTGCAATGCAGCAGATTACTCACTTTATACCGCTAATTGAAAGGGATATAGGGCAAACTTGTCAAGGAATGAAGGTGTTTACCGTACCTAAAGGTCTGCGAACGCTAACCCTGTATGAGTAAATTTTCACATTTAGATGCATTTGGATGACTTTTGCAGTAGTTCAGGCTCTCAATTACCCGGGTAACATAAACATCTTCCTGTACGCGAAACTCCACTCTTCCGGCAGTATGCGACAGGCCAAACCACGAGCGTATGTTTTCCAGTGATAATATGTTCATCATGCACCTCCTGAGTGCTTAACTTAGGATTAATCAGCCCTTGTAATACTTTTCAAACTGCGCCAAACCTATCACTACCTCTCTGGTATTTTCCTCGCTACTATTATCACGGTAGGCGCGAGCCGCATTAGGTACTCTAATGGGTACGAGGGTACGCACCAAGTGTGGATTCTGCCATGCAACATTTTCATTCGCTAACACGGCCAATTGTTTAATCAGTCTTTCTGCGATACCCATAGTGCCTCCTATGGTCAATAACAAGTGATGCTTCGTTATGTATACTATCGCCCAAGGCCCTCGATAGGTTAACCAAAAAGTGTAAATTCGCCGTAAATATTCCATGGCATTTTTGTATACTATGCCAATACAATACAGACTACGTTTTCGTTCCAGTCTTATTTGACTTTTATGTAACATAATTGATATTTCCATGCGATATATCAATAAAGCCCTATAAAGACTCCCGCCTACTTCGGCATCATTACCATTGATACAGCATTGATACATAAATATGAAAACAACCGCACTAACGATCAAAAATCTGTTCAAGACGTACGCAAACGGGTTTTCTGCATTGCAAGGCATCGACCTCGAAGTAGAACAAGGGGATTTCTTTGCCCTGTTAGGCCCAAATGGTGCTGGTAAATCCACCACCATCGGCATAATCACCTCCCTGATCAATAAATCCTCGGGGCTGGTCAGTGTATTTGGCCATAATGTCGAAACTGAGGCAGAACTCGCCAAGCAGGAGATCGGGGTAGTCCCGCAAGAATTTAACTTTAATATCTTTGAACCCGTTGAGGAGATTTTAATCAATCAGGCTGGTTACTACGGCATGCCAAGAAAACTGGCAACCGAACGCGCTCATCATTTCCTCAACCAATTGGGGTTGTGGAAGAAACGCCGCGTCATGGCTCGTGAGCTATCAGGAGGTATGAAGCGTCGCTTAATGATCGCACGAGCGCTGATTCACGAACCAAAACTATTAATACTGGATGAGCCCACCGCCGGCGTGGATATCGAGATCCGCCGTTCCACTTGGGAGTTTCTAAGCGAGATAAACCGCAAGGGCACCACGATTATTCTTACAACTCACTACCTGGAAGAGGCGGAACAACTTTGTAAGAATGTCGCCATTATCAATCACGGTCAGATTGTTGAACGCAGTTCGATTAAAGAAATACTTGCCCGATTAAAGATGCAGACCTTTGTACTTAACCTTGCACAAGCAATTACGGTTGCCCCGACGCTAGATAATTTTATTATCAAGCGCACAGATGAAATAACACTGGAAGTGCAGCTGGACTCTAGCCAGACATTGAATGAGCTGTTTATCCAATTGGATAAGGTCGGTATACAGGTCACCAGTTTACGTAACAAATCCAACCGGCTTGAGGAGTTGTTCATACAAATGCTCTCCACCCCCATCAAACAAGGCTAAGCAATATGGGTCCCAAACAACAACTTACTGCACTCAAAACCATCGTTGTGCGTGAAATGCTACGCTTCTTGCGCATATGGGTGCAAACGATACTGCCGCCAGCTATCACGACAGCATTGTATTTTATTATCTTTGGCAACCTGATCGGTGATCGTATTGGCGAGATGAACGGTTTGCGCTATATCGATTTTATCATCCCAGGGCTGATCATGATGGCCGTCATCACCAACTCTTATGCCAACGTCGTTTCCTCTTTTTATGGCTCTAAATTTCAGCGTAATGTAGAGGAAATGCTGGTTTCCCCTATGCCTAATTATCTCATTCTACTGGGATTTACTGCGGGAGGTGTCGCCCGAGGTATGATAGTGGGTCTGGTGGTGACCTTGATCTCCTTCTTGTTTAGTAGCGAGATCCAAGTGCAGCATCCATTACTGACCGTGGTGGTGGTATTTCTCACCGCAGTACTCTTTTCCCTCGGCGGCTTTATTAACGCCGCCTATGCGAAGAGCTTTGATGACATATCCATTGTCCCGACCTTTATACTCACCCCCCTGACCTATCTGGGTGGTGTATTCTACTCCATCAGTCTATTGCCAGAGTTTTGGCAACAGGTGTCCATGCTCAATCCCATACTCTACATGGTGAATGCCTTTCGCTATGGCATTCTTGGTATCAGTGACATCGATGTATTTGCCGCTCTGGGAGTCATATCCATCTTTATCGTTGTACTCTTCTACTTCTGCCTTAGTCTGTTAAAACGCGGTGTAGGCATACGCCAGTAACTAATTCGCCTTTTGGGCTGGTAATCTTTATTAAGATGTCTTAATATTGCGCGCCTTGAGCAGCATGACTGTTCTATGAGTTACCTGGAGCGGTAGTTCAGTTGGTTAGAATACCGGCCTGTCACGCCGGGGGTCGCGGGTTCGAGTCCCGTCCGCTCCGCCAAACA
>JAOUJT010000089.1 GCA_029883105.1 Gammaproteobacteria bacterium | reverse complement strand
GATATCGTCTTTAATCGCAGCCCTTCATAATCAGAACTGTGCGACAAAATCAATCCGTCTCCATGGATCAAAATAACACTTTGAGTGTCCCTATTGATTAAAGACTCTAGTAATCGATCATAAAACGTTAGATCTATGCTGGCTATGGCAATCCATTTTAACTTGCCACTGGCATCAGGAATTGCCCGATTATATAACATGATCGAGGCACCCAATGGGTCCTTAAAGGGTCGACCAAGGAACATCATGTTTCGATCCGGGTTTGCCTTGATCTCTTTATAATAAGCAGCCTGTGAACGATCACCACCTATCAACGATTTGATAGATGCAGCTCGAATAAATCCCGAATGATCGACGATGGTGAAGGAGCGAATTTCTGGAAACAGTTTTTTGTAGTGCTCCCCTAACTTGATCGCAGAGGTAATATCATCTGTATTTAGGGCCTGCGAAATCTCTTCAAGAACAACGTTTATGCCACGAACCAGACCGTAGACACCCTTTTCCGCCAGCGTTATCTGGTAGCTTAGTTTTTCAAGTTCATCCTGCTGAACATTCTCATACGCCGACCAACGTAGAATACCGATCAGCAAGCCAGCCACTATTATACTTATAAAAGCAATGGGCCAAATTCTTTCCGAGGAAGCGGACAAAATATATTTAAATAAATTATTCGTGGACATATGCTCTATCGATATGGCTGTTAAAAATAATATGAATTTATCAACATTCATTGACAGACTTTGAATCAATTAAACCTGCACTGATTCTACTGTCCATCATAAACACTGTAACGTCGATGTTGTTCTAAAAATGTCCGAGGTAATTCGGTTCAGTTCACAGTTCTGCCATTAACATGAGTATATTTTGGCCGTCTCGCTAAAAAGGGTTATACACAGAACAAATATGAAAATGTAGATCCGATAATGAAAAACGGCCTGGTGTATACTGATAGCGGTATAAGAACACACAGCCTTAGGGGAATATTTTAACGCTGTATCAGCATGCGAAATATTGTACAGTTTCTACTGCAGCCCCTCATAGATCAATTTCCACCCATCCCTGCTTTTCGACAAATACAGACGTTTCCTCGCCCCACGACTATTAAAATTGTTCGACTCAAAATCCTGGGTAAAATTAACCACCACCATGGGTTTGTCTTCCAGCTTAGTCGTTGGATAGGTAAACAGTGATATGTCTTGCAGGCTTACCTTCTGATACGACTTACCCTGAAACACCGCACGTTTATAACGATCCAAGCCCCTCTTATTATGTTTCTTGCTCCAGAAATCTGCGCTGTAATGCGACAGATATCTATCCACATCCATACTCTCCCAATCCTGACGCCACTGTTCTAGTGTGCCCAAAAGGTCTTGTTTACGCTGTTGCCATTCAGAGGATTCCAGCCATTCTACCTTTTGTGCAATCACCACAGGGGTAAGGCCGGGCTTTATATAGGGCTTTACTTCATCCAAATCAATATTGGTCAATACCACACAACCCTCTGAGTCCAGAGGTGGTCGGCTGAAGTAGGATTTGTCGGTACCGTGCAGCCAGATGCCGTAACCGGTTTGTCCCAAATGACTGTCCAGCTCATTGGGATAATTCAGAGGAAAGGCACCGATGCCATACTTGTCTGGAAGACTGGCGTCCGACATGAATGACTCGACAAAGTACACACCCTCGGGTGTTTTCAGATCACCACGTTTACGTTTGTCACCGATCAACTTGCCGGTACTAACATAAAAATCACGTAGTAATCTCGGTGCCGCGCCATTCCCGGGATTTTCGTAGATGTAGAGTCGGTGATTATCCTTATCCACCAGCACTGCCGTTTTCACTGAATCACCCAACAACATCATTTGTGCAGGAACAAGATTATGATCTATGGTCGCCAGATAGGAGCGTAAACGGGCAGAGGCCTCATCACGTAAGCGCGTTAATTGTGTTTGTTGTTCTTCCGTTACCATAGCCAGCGCCGGCGTACTGCCCAGCGTATCCACCACATAATATCGGCTTTGCAGGATATCGGCTTTGACCAGGTGGGCCAAATGAAACTTGGGGGCCTTTTGCGTCAGCTGTTCCAGTTCTTGTAGGGCATCATCGGTGCGCCCACTTTTAAACAGGATAAGACCCTTTAACAACCATGCTTCATAATCACGCTCATGGATCTGCAGTCTACGATCCAGACGCGCCAGAGCCTGCGCTATGGCATCATCATCCAGTGCGGGAACTTCTGTCGTGTAGGCAGCTGGCAGTGTCTGATTAAAGGCCAAATTATCTGCCTCGATGCGATATGGCAAACTCGCCATTAGTAGTATCACGGCCGTTAACAAACTAATGTGTATTGAGGATTTCATTACAGGCTGTTTTCTTGTTGAATCTTCCACTGACCATCCTGCAACTCTAATAGCAGCTCTTTACGGCCCACATCATGATAGCTGTTTGAGCGATAGCTTTGTTGCAATTGTACCGCAACCTTCCCTCTCTCAAGGATAAAGAACTGCATGTTCTCCAGTTTCACCTTTATCCACTTGGGTCGTTTAAGACGCTGTTCTCGCTGTTTCACCCAGCCCTTATGACTAATAGTGTTGTTTGGTCGATAGCCCTTCACATAGGCATTCACATAGGCCTGGGCATCCTGCCGCGACCAGGCCTCTGCCCAGAGCAGTAAGGTTGATCTTACCTGAGACTCCAGATCCATAATCGGTGGCACATCTGCCACCACTTCCGTCTTATTGGCTTGAGCCAGTTTGGGTGTTTCTATAACTATCTTCTCTACACTAGCGGTAAGCTGCTTGTTTACCACTTTCTCAGCCACACTCACCTTCGGAGTGTTGTTGCTGGCCACCTGAGGAGCTGGCTGTTGGGCATAATAGACCACACTCAGATCTGTTAAGGCTATGCCCTTGAGACTAGGGGTTGTCTGTTTCACCGGCACCAGTGCCTGCATGTAATGTTGTCTGGACATGCTGGCATTTACATTCAAAAGATTATCGTAGAGCGAGGCAAAACCGCTATGGCTGCGCAAGCCGGATTGAAGAACCTTGATGGCTTGCTCAGATTTGCCCTGAGCCACCAGGCTTGCTGCTAGATTATTGTATAACTCCGGCAATTTCGGGTAATCCTTGATCAACTCCCGATACAACTTTTCTGAACCGGGCATATCGCCAGCATCGTAGGCCGCGACAGCCTTGGCAAAACGCTGCTCCAGGGCCGCGGGCAACTGCGCCTGCACCAGTAGCGGCACCATCAGTATCAAACTCGCCACAATGGATTTTTTTATCGAAAATTCAGCCACTTTCATCATTCTTGTTTAGCCATCTATGGCTCAAGTATACCAGCGAAATCCCATAAGCTCATGTCCCGATTTATGACACCGACCTGAGCTTTGAATCAGGTCTCAGATTGTCTCAAGATTTAAACCCTTACGGCCTTATCCTTAATGCTGAAATTCTAACCGTTCCATGAAATAACAAAGACAATCCTGACGTATCACCCGTTCATCCAGGGTCAGCATAGAGGGCATAACCGGGCGTTTTAAAACAATCTCACCATTTACCACCTCGAAGTAGAGCTCCGCCACATCCATCCCTTGCTCATTCCAGGCCTCTAGCATGACGCTTGCGGTCCCATTCACACGCCCAATCACCGTTCCGCTCGGCAACTCACGAAAATTAAGACTGTCCAGTTCGGCATCAAAGGTGATATCAACATTGGGATCGCCATTAAAGTGAAAGCTTAGCGACTCGGGTACCTTGATGATGGCCATAGTGTGAAACAGATGTATATCACCGGCTGCCACCGGATGCTCAGGCAAATATGACTGATGCAGGCAGGCATCCACCAGCTCGGCGGCATGTTCGATACCGCCCTCATCTCCAGACCGACCACATTCCAGGGTCACCGCCGGACAAAGATCGGCAAAGGCCATAGAGAGTACGCTGTCGGGTTTGATGAAATAGACCACAGTACGGCCGAACAATGTGGCCAGATGGAGAAATGGCGTGGCCAGACGGTTGATGCAGGCATAGTGCGGATTACGCCCGGTGTTGTTGTGGATATCGATGGCGGCATAGACATTCTTCTGTGCCATCTCATGCAAGACCTGTTGCGCCATTCTATGTTCGGTGCTGTCGCCTTCACCCCAGATACGGTTGTAATCCTGCTGCCCATCCAGACGACGCAGACCCAGTTTCGCCGCGCTGACATTGCCGATAAACACGGACATACTACGGGGTAATGGTATCTCCTGATATTTACGCAAGATGCGCTTTACCGCCTCCCAACCCGTGTCTTCGTTACCATGCAGCAGTACGGAGACAAACAGCGGTGGCTGCTGCCGACCTTCTAGATGGATCAGGCTAGGACCGGGCAGTACGCTATGCAATGCCTCAGCCTCCAGATCCAGCAGACCTTTCGGCAGGACAGAGAAAATATTCAGTTGCGACATCTGTTCATAACTCCCAAAGATGTACCGGTGATTGCTGTTGTTGTTGGCGGTAATAGGCCTGCATCAAGGCCGTCCAATCACGCCCATGTATGGAGACAAAATCCCGTTGCCACTGGCTGCCATTTTGTCCGCTATCTACCCGTTGACGAATAATCCCCAGGTAATAGTTGATCTCGGTCTTATCCAGTTGCAGTTGTATCAAGCCCTGTTCTGCCTGTGGCAATAATTGCTGCAGGATCAGTTCACGTATCGGGGCGTGATAGCCCTCCTCCAACCAATGCAGATGGGCACGTAGCCCGTAGCGTGCAGCGCTGGCAAAGTTGTCTCTTACGGTGGCAAACGCCAGGCGTGATTCCGGCGCCTCATCTGCCGTAGCCAGATACTGTACCAGGCCATAGTAAAAGGCCGCATTGGCAATGGCGTCCACAAGGCTTGGACCAGCAGGGATAACGCGATGCTCAATACGCAGGTGGGGGGTGCCATCCTCATCAAAGCCGATGAGTGGCCGATTCCAGCGCCAAATGGTGCCATTGTGCAGGCGCACATGATCCATGTGTGAGGCCTCCGATTCAGAGGTCTCGGCCAGCAATACCGGATAGTGTTGCAGGTTCTCTTCATACAACTCGAACAGACTCTCGCGGGCGTAACCACTGCCAAAACTTACCCGCTTGATGGGACCAAAGGCGGCACCGTCATAACCGCCCACATCCACGGCCTGTTCGAACAGCGGGATGCGTGTCTCGGCCCAGAGATCCTTGCCAAAGGCGAAGGGCGAGTTGGCACTTACTGCTACCACCGGCGCGGCAGCGATCAGCGAGGCGTTATAAAAACGTACGGCGTATGGCTCAGCCACCTGTAGATGCAACTGAAACGAGGTAGCTGCCGATTCCAGCATCACATCCTGATGCGACAGATGCAGGTGCTCCTCACCCTCTATATCCAGCAGCAGAGGCTTACCCTGACGCAGACGCAGCACCTGCTCATTGAGGGCTCTGTAGCGCAACATCTTCGACATGTTGGCCAGACACAACTGCTTTTCTTGCAGGTTGGCGGGAATACCGATCATCAACATGTGCTCTCCCAGGCTCTGGGCCACCTGTTCACAATGTTCCCAGGTCTGTTGCAGGTGATGATGAATCGAGGACAGGGCCTTACCCTGTAATGCCAAGGCAGGGGTATTCAGTTCGACATTGAAACAGGATAGCTCGGGGCTGACCATGGGATCAGCCAGGACAGTGAGAAAACGTTCATTATCGGCCAGCGGCTGGATCTGTCTATCCACCAGCCAGGTTTCCAGTTCAAAACCGGCAACACAGTGGCGGCGACTGAAATGGCCATCCTTAAACCATTGGCCTAATAGCTCAGTCTCTTGTGTTAGTCGCTGGGAGAACCGGGCAAAATCATGCTGAGAAAAGCGGCTGTCGTGTATCTCCTGCCCCATAGAAAACCTTTTTATAGGAAGACGTATCTATAGATTTACACCACCACCCAACATCTTGTCCAATTGCTGCAGACGTTCTGGCGTACCAATGTCCATCCACAGCCCATGAAAATGTTCGCCACTGACCGCCCCTTGTGCCATGGCATCGCGCAGTAAGGGCGCCAGGGGAAAAGCACCGGGATGACAGGCAGCAAACAACTCTGGGCGATAGACGCCGATGCCACTAAAGGTCAGCTTATGCGCCCCTTCACTGTGTATCTGGCCCTCTGTCAGGTCAAAATCCCCTTTGGGATTGTGTGCGGGGTTGTCCACCATCACCAGGTGAGCCAACCCATTGGGGACCGTCAATCGTGCAAAGTCATAGTCACAATAGACATCACCATTCACCACCACAAAGGCCTCGCCCTGCAGCAGGGGCAATGCCTTATGGATACCACCACCGGTCTCCAGCGCCTGTCCCTCACCCTCGGCGGAGTACTGAATATGCGCACCATAACGGCAACCATCGCCGAGGCTCTGTTCCACTTGCTGGCCCAGGTGCGCATGGTTGATCACCAGCTCGGTAAGGCCGGCGTTAACCAGTGACTCGATGTGATATTCGATCAGACGTTTCCCCGCCGCCATCAATAACGGCTTGGGGGTGTGGTCGGTGAGTGGACGCATGCGCTCGCCGCGCCCTGCGGCCAGGATCATCGCCCTCATGGGGCCAGTGCATCCAGACGCGGTAGGACCTGCTCTTGGATCAATTCGGCTACCGCCTGCAGCGGCGGATAGTCACCCGCTATCTGCGTCACATAAGCCAGGGTACGGGGGATGTCCTTGAGGTAACCGGGTTTGCCATCGCGGTGATTGAGGCGGGCAAAGATCCCACTGGCCTTGAAGTGACGCTGCACCCCCATCAGATCAAACCAGGCAAGGAAGCGATCGAAATCCACCTCGGCAGCGGGACCACTACAGGCGCGATGGTAATCCCTTACCCAGTTCTCTACCTGCTCACGCGGCCAGTCGATATAACAATCCCTTAACAGCGACACCAGATCGTAGGTTATTGGTCCATAGACCGCATCCTGAAAATCGAGGATGCCTGGGGTATCTCCAGGGACGGAGTGTATCCTGGCAACGTCGGGAACAGATACCAGGGTAGCTCCCGGTACAGAGAGTAAATCCTCAGCATCTGCTATGAGTGACAAAGCCGATCCACAGATCATCAGATTACGAGAATGATAATCGCGATGTACAAACACCCGGGGCTGTTGCAGCGCCGACTCTGCCAGCCAGGCAAAGGCCTGATCCAGCATCTTTTCCTCAACATCGCTGAGCTTTAGACCCAGATGCTGCTTTAACAACCACTCACGAAACAGCTCCATCTCGGTCATCAACAGCTTGCGGTCGTAGACTGGCAGAGACTGGATGCGGGGGTCATGGCTACGCTGCATGGTTAACAAGGCCTCCATGGCATCGCCATAAAGCCGGTCGACCGTATCTGAGTTCAGGTGGGGCAGGTACTGTTCCGAACCCAGATCACTGAGCAACAAAAAGCCCTGTTGCAGATCGCTGTTGAGCAGGTGAGGCACGTGCAGCCCCATATCCTCCAGCAGCTTCGCCATATGAATAAACGGTCCACAATCTTCCTTCTGCGGGGGTGCATCCATGACGATGAGTGTCTCGCCACCATCTACGGGTGTGCCCTGGCGCTCGTTCCCGACGACGCCAGGATTCCCTACGTCCTTGTAGGTCACACGAAAGTAACGGCGGAAGCTGGCATCGGCGGATGCCGGTGCGATTTGGTAATCTCGGATGCCCTGGCTTTGTAGCCAGTGTTGTATCTTCTCCAGTCTCTCTGGCACAGCTATACACCTTTCACTAAAAGAAAAAGAACTCTCAGGTTAGAATGTGTCATACAATACACAAGTTACCTAAAAACCGCACCGACGCGCTGCACAAATATATACGGTAAGGACATTGCAAAGGCCTCTCTTTTTACATCATCGAGCTACCGCTACCACCATACTCGCCGTAGTAGTCGCCTTACCCTTTTCTGCCTTCACCTACGCCGTAGACGAAGATATGTGGCGCATGTGCATACCGCAAGAGCTTGTACCTTCTCCCTCCACTGGCAAACTAGCCACCGATTCCACCCGGGTTAGTGCCGCGCGTGCCAGTCGGAATAAGGATAAGGTCCTGGTGTTGCAGGGGGATGTGCAAATAGAAAGGGGCTCTCAATCTCTCCAGGCGGAGCGTGCCGAATACACGGAACAAAATGAGTATCTGCAAGCCGAGGGCAATGTCCTATACCGCAGCGAACAATTACAACTGCGCGGTGAACGTGCCGAAGTGCAAATGGATAAACAAAGCGGCCGCTTTGAACAGATCGATTATCTCTATCCCGAGCTTCACGTCTCCGGTACAGCGAAAAGACTGATCCAGCACGATGAGAACCATTCGAATATGGAGCAGGTGAGCTTCAGTACCTGTGATCCTGATGATCGTATCTGGCAGATTAAAGCCAAAGATATTGAGCTGAATCAGGAGACCCATCAGGGTATTGCTCGTGATCTGAGTCTTTACATCAATGATGTGCCAATACTGCCCATGCCCTATCTGCGCTTCCCGATCGGAAGTGAACGTATGTCCGGTTTGCTGTTTCCAGAAATCGCTTATGACGGGGGAGTCGGCAATCTCGATCTGGCGGTCCCCTATTACTGGAACATCGCGCCAAATTACGATGCTACCATCACCCCTCATATGCTAAGCGCGCGCGGGGTAATGTTACAAAATGAGTGGCGTTACCTGACACCACATAGTGGTGGCATACTGGAGTTCGAATATCTTCCCGATGACCGACTAACGGGTACAGACCGTGGCTTACTCGCTTATAAACACAAAACTCAATATACCAGTGGCTGGTCCCACAATGCGGAACTCAACTATGTCTCAGAGCAGACCTACTACAATGACCTTGGTAGTAACGCGGAGCTGAGTCGCCAACCCTATCTGAAAAACCAATTGAGTAGCCTGTACAGTAGACATCAATGGAATTTTACTGGCACCGTCCAGGCCTTTCAGACCCTCAGTGGTGTTGAACAATATCAGCGGATGCCACAACTCAGCATCATTCGTAAGCCAGATGGCAACAATCGTCTGAATACGCTATTTAATAGTGAATACAATTACTTCTATGCAGAGAGTAAACAGAACGTCGGTTCACGACTTACAACCCAGATAGGCATTAGCTACCCCTATACCACCACCGCAGGCTTTGTTACCCCACGGCTGAGTCTGCATAGCAGTCAATATCAACTTGAAGATACACTCGCCAACACCACCAGCCAGTCTACTCGAGAGCTTCCTATATTCAGCCTCGACAGCGGCCTGTTTTTCGAACGAAATCTGGCGAATAACAGCCTGATTCAAACCCTGGAACCACGACTTTATTACCTCTATGTCCCTTATGTAGATCAGTCCCCTCTACCGGTTTTCGACAGTGCCGATTATACCTTCGACTTTAACCAGTTGTTTCGGGAAAACCGTTTCACCGGTGCAGACCGCATCGCCGACGCCAACCAGTTGAGTATGGCTCTAAGCAGTCGTTTCCTCGCGGCCAATAGTGGTGAGGAACTGTTCAGTGCCAGCCTGGGACAAGTTCTCTACTTTGAAGATCGACAGGTACAGTTACTCAACGCGACAGCCACACAAACAGATAGTAACTCGGATTATGTCGCTGAACTCAAGGCGCGTATAGGCCCACACTGGAACTGGAAGTCGGACCTGTTATGGCAACCAGATACCACCCTGGCAAAGAAATTCAACAGCCGCCTACAGTACAAGTCTGACAAAGCACACATTGCCAACCTCAACTACACCACTCAATCCAATGGCAC
>JAOUJT010000359.1 GCA_029883105.1 Gammaproteobacteria bacterium | reverse complement strand
AATAGCCGCTTCTTCTTTAATTCCTCAGTATATTCATCGGACGGTGTCTCCATACCCTCTTCGATACGATACACCTCCTTGGCGATCTCTTCATATTCATGAAGTAACTTTACGAAGTGCCTATCATTGATTTTAAGCTCATGGATACGTTCTTTATATTCTGGAAATTCTTCACTCAAACTATGGTGCTCTCCAAACATGGCGGTACTCCAGCAATTCGTAATAAGATTTCACATTATTACACTATCCAAGTCGGCATCACATTGAGCAGGATCAAATGATTATCAATTGCTGAGCATTCCTTCTACGACCGCAGTCCAAGCCGTGGCGATATTCTTTAAGTCATAGCCCCCGCCACCCAAGGCCAGCAACCTTCCGTGGCCCAGATCGCCGGCCAATAGGGTGAGACGTATAGCCACATGGCCGTGAAATGCTGCACTAAGATGCATATCGGTAATGGGGTCTCCCGCCAGACTATCGGCCCCACACTGTAAGATAATGAACTCCGGCTCTGCATCACGTACAAACGCCTCGGCCTTTTCCCATGCAGCCAGTGCGATGTCATCCTTACAATCTGGTGGTAAGGGAATATTTAGCTTGGTTCCCAACGCCTCATATTTGCCACTCTCTTCTGCGAAACCGCTACCGGGGTAAAGGAAATGACCGTCCTCATGCAGGTCGACAATGCAGATATTGGCATTCTCTTCGAAGGCATAAAATACACCGTCGCCATGATGGGCATCGATATCAACATAGGCAATACGTGTTAAGCCGTAGATCTTTTGCAGAGCTTCGATGGCCACTGCACAATCGTTAAAGACACAAAATCCCGCTGCGGCATCACGCCTTGCGTGATGCAGTCCTGCAATGGGAACAAAAGCGCTAATACAGTGCCCATTCATTATCCCATCCACTGCCTTTAACACCGTACCGACAACCGTAGTCGCTGCCTCATAGATCCCCTTTCTTGCCGGGGTATCGCCATAATCGAGAAAGCCTTTACCCTGTTGTGACTGACGTCTGACCTGCTCGATATACGACTCGCTATGAAACAGGGCGATCTCCTGCTCAGTCGCCAACACTGGTGTGTGAATAATAACCAGCTCTTCCAGCCCCCTCTTTTTGAACTCTTTATAAAAAGCGTCATAACGTAATGGACCAAAGGGGTGGGCCGTACCAAAGTGATATTCAGACAGGGCCTCGCCCAGATAGACACATAGCTTAGTGTTCATACAATCTCTTTGAATCGTTGTTTATCGCAGCCATATTTTTAGTATAGGACTTTGCGCTGGATCAACACTCCATCTCTTCTGGCTGGACCTTGACCTCAATTGGGCTAGTTTTATACCTATGCAAACCATATCAACAGAGGATATTTGCCATGTCTGAAACTATCGAGATCATTCATAGGCAGACACAGAATAGTCTGGCGGTGGAGAGCCGAGCCTCAATATTCAGAATCCCCACGGCGATGGGGAAGGCCTATAGCCTGATCAGGGATCTTTTAGAAGCGAAGGGGGTGATCATGGATTCACCACCCTATACCCTCTACAAGTACGTCGATTGGGATGCGAGCGCGAACAGCAAAGGTGTCTTCGCTTTTTTCAAGATAAGATGCACCAGTGGAACATGCAGATAGGCATCCCTGTTGCGGAAAGTGTTGAGGGTGACGGTACGGTGATCGCCGCAAGTATCCCGGCTGGACAATACTTGCGCACCCTGCACCGCGGTCCGTACAAGACGCTGGGCAAGACCTATGAACGGGTGCAGACATACACACAGGAACAGGGGTTGGGGCTTGCTGACTATATGCTGGAGAGTTATCTGAATGATCCCAACAAGGTCTCGCCGGATGCATTGGAAACTGAGGTATTGGTACCCTTCGTAGAATAGATGCCCATCTGGTTTAGGTCTGTAACATCTCAATAAAGGCATCGGCCACCGTATGTTCCAGGTTCATGCGGTTACGTGCAATCCAAAGGGTTCGCTTAAGAGTAAAGCCACTTACCCCGATGTGGCGCAATCGTCCTTCAGCCAATTCTGCCGCCACGGCAAACCAGGGTAGAAAGCTTACGTGGCGACCTCTTTTTAGAATGTCGATGATGGCATCGGTAGAGCCCACCTCCATCACCACATTGAGTTTACTTAACCCCTCATTCGCAAACTCTTCATCCAGCTGTTCACGTATGGCGGCATTTTTTTCACGCAGCACATAACTCAAGCCGGTTAAGTCATCCTTACTGATGAGGGTCTTACTGGCCAGACTGTGGCTATTGCCACATACCAGTAATAGTTCATCATCACGCCACTTCTGCACCAGGATATCAGGGTGATCCGGGGCACTTTCCATCACCGCCAGATCTGCCTGACCAGTGGCCAAATGGGGTTCTATGATACGGCCATAGGCCAGACGCGACTCCACACGATATTCCGGATAGGCATCTGCAAAACGTACC
>JAOUJT010000087.1 GCA_029883105.1 Gammaproteobacteria bacterium | reverse complement strand
ACGTCGTCGTATTCCATACCACCCAGAGCATACACCGGCATACATGCCAGTTCCGTTAATGCATTAAATGTCTGCCAACCTATGGCGCTGGTATCTGGATGGCTAAGTGTGTGTTGTACCGGAGAAACAAAGATCAGATCCACGCCGAGACGATTGGCATGCTCTACCTCTTCGCGCGTATGACAAGCCGCTGACAATAATACACCATCCGCAACCGGTCTATTCGACAGCAGCATCAGACGTTCTGCACTCAAGTGCAGACCACTGCTCTGGGTTTTCTGAAAGTTTTTTAGCGGAGTATTTAGTAAGAGTGTCGCGCGAAACTTTAGGCACAACTTTTCCACCTCTTGCGCCAGAGTCAGATACTGGGCAGCCTGCAGAGTTTTGGCGCGAAACTGGACCAGTCGCACGCCATCTTGCAGAGAAGCTTGCAGCCTATTGAGAAAAGCATCATTATCGATAGGTTCCGGTGTAATCAGACAGTGTGTTGGCAGACGCAACGATTGAAGGATTGCTTGATTCGCGGCGGGAAATCTATACTCCGTCAGTTCAATGGAGCTCACCCAGCGCATATCCTGACCTTCGCATCCACGCGGCTCACCGTCAAAGGCACTAACACGCCAGACATCTAGCAGGACATCCTTGTCACCATAGTCGTGGTGGATGCGTATTAGGGGCGTGTAATGAGTGGCTTCGATGTCCAGCTCTTCGAACAGCTCACGTACCAGAGCATCCTGCACCGACTCATCCAGTTCCAACTTACCGCCAGGAAATTCCCACAGGCCACCTTGATGTAGATGTTGTGGTCGTTTAGTGATGAGGATCTTCTCGTTGCGAATAATCACTGCCACAGCAACATGTACACTGTCAGAGGCCATTGGGATAATTCTCTCTAACTGCGATACTCGGCGTTGATCTTGACGTAATCGTAGGAAAAATCGCAGGTCCATACACGGGTTGTCGCTTTGCCGCGCTGTAGATCAATACGAATAGTTATCTCGTCTTTATCCATAACCGCCTGACCCTTTGTTTCCAAATAGTCATCAGCACGTCCACCATTACGTACGATGCACACCGCACCCAAATGTATAGTCAGAGCTTGCAGATCCAGCCCCACAACACCGGCGCGTCCTACCGCCGCCAGGATACGTCCCCAGTTGGGATCGCTGGCAAAAAAAGCGGTTTTCACTAGTGGTGAATGTGCTACCGTATAGGCAACCTGATTGCACTCTTCCACATCGCTGCCGTTTATCACATCAATCGTGATCAATTTGGTCGCGCCTTCACCATCACGGACGATGGCTTGAGCCAACTGCTCACATAGCTCGGTCAGTGCCTGCACAAATATCTGCCAGTCCCGATTACCCGCATGCAGCTTAATGTTGGATCTTCCTGTCGCCACTAGGACACATGAGTCATTGGTGGAGGTGTCACCATCTACAGTAATACGATTAAACGATGCATCGACCGCGATCTGTAAGGCCTCTTGCAATAAGCTCTGTTCAATATTTGCATCGGTCGCAACATAGGCCAGCATGGTCGCCATATCGGGACGAATCATACCCGAACCCTTGGATATACCGGTAAGGGTGATCCTGCCACCACTTAATTCTATGATTTGTGAGCAACCCTTGGGAACCGTATCCGTAGTCATGATGCCGTGTGCGGCTTGTTCCCAACCGTCCTCACTCAGAGCTTTCAGGGCGGTAGGAATCGCTGCGATGATCTTGTCGACGGCTAGACTCTCTCCAATCACGCCAGTAGAGAACGGCAGTACTTCCTCACATAAACAGCCCGCCTGCTCGGCCAGAGCCTGGCAACTATCCATACTGTCCTGGTAGCCCTGCTCGCCGGTACCCGCATTGGCGTTGCCGGTGTTGGTCAACAAGTATCTCGGACTGGTTACAAGTAAATGTTTTTTACACAGTGTTACCGGTGCTGCACAAAAGGCATTGCTGGTAAAAACTGCAGCGCTGGTAGCGACTTCACATATTTCCATCACCACCAAATCACGGCGTCCCGCATAACGCACACCGGCCTCTACGGTAGCCAGACGAAAACCGGCTACTGGATGCATTGTGGGAAAAGACAGCTCTCCTACGGGCATGTGATCTTCCTCAGGACAGTTTGCCGTGACACTGCTTATACTTCTTACCAGAACCACACGGACAAGGTTCGTTGCGGCCAACCTTGCGCTCTTCACGCACAAAGGGTTGCGCCTCATCGCTCTCTTCACTCTGGCCCATGGCAGATGCCTGCTCATGTTCGTAGTGTTTCTCACCACCACTGGCCTCTCGACGTTGACGTTCCAGCAGATCGACATCAGATTCGGCACGTATCTGCACACGACTTAACAGGGTGACAGTTTCTACCTTGATGCGATCCAATAGATCCGTAAACAGTTCAAAGGCCTCACGTTTGTATTCCTGGGCTGGATTTTTCTGTGCATACCCTCGCAGATGGATACCCTGGCGCAGGTAATCCATCGCCGCCAGATGTTCCTTCCAGGAGTTATCCAATACCTGCAACATGACGTCTTTTTCTACCCGGCGCATGATCTCTGCACCAACGTCGTCGACCTTGCGCTGATACAACGCTTGCACCTGAGCAACGATGTACTTGCGTAAACCCTCTTCATCCAGATTCTGATCGGCATCTAGCACCGCTTTAACGTCCAGCTTAAGGCCAAACTCACCCTCAAGCATCTCTTCCAGGCCGTCCAGATCCCAAAGCTCATCGATGGATTGCGGTGGTATATAAACATCCATTGCATCATTAACCACATCGATACGTATATCTTCGATGTGCTCAGAGATGTCTTCCACAGACATCAGCTCGTTACGCTGCTGATAGACCACCTTACGCTGCTCATTGGCAACATCATCGTATTCGAGAAGATTTTTACGCACCTCGAAGTTACGACCTTCTACCTTGCGCTGTGCATTTTCTATCGCCCGGCTGACCCATGGATGCTCAATGGCTTCACCATGTCCCATACCCAGTTTTTGCATCAGCCCGCCTACGCGTTCGGAGGCAAAGATTCGCATGAGGTTATCTTCCAGAGAGAGGAAGAAACGTGAGGAACCCGGATCACCTTGACGACCGGCACGACCTCGTAACTGGTTATCGATGCGGCGAGATTCATGACGTTCCGTACCGACAATATGTAAACCTCCGGACTCTATAACTGCTTCATGACGCAGCTGCCAGGCCTGATTGATTTTTACACGCACGTCATCATTAGCGGCTTTATCCAGTTCCATCTCGGGATTACCACCCAGTACGATATCGGTACCACGACCCGCCATGTTAGTAGCGATAGTCACCGCACCAGGCTGTCCTGCCTGAGCAATGATATCCGCCTCACGCTCATGCTGCTTGGCGTTGAGCACCTCATGCTTGATCTTATCCTTGGCTAATACACCGGACAAAAACTCAGACACCTCGATCGATGTGGTACCTACCAGTACCGGTTGCTTGCGCTTCACACAGTCACGGATCTCATCCAGCACAGCTTCATACTTTTCCTGCTGGGTCAGATAGATCAGATCGCCAAAATCCTGTCGCGATACATCGCGATGAGTAGGAATCACCATTACTTCCAGACCGTAAATCGATTGCAATTCAAAGGCCTCGGTATCGGCGGTACCGGTCATTCCAGAAAGCTTGTTATACATACGGAAGAAATTCTGAAAGGTAATCGAAGCAAGCGTCTGATTTTCCTGCTGTATGGTCACGCCTTCCTTCGCCTCTACCGCCTGATGCAGCCCCTCTGACCAGCGTCGGCCCGGCATGGTGCGGCCGGTAAATTCATCAACAATGACAATTTCATTATTCTGTACGATGTAGTCCACGTCTTTGGCGAACAAGATATGTGCACGTAATGCAGAATTGAGATGCTGCATCAGGTTGATATTTCCAGCATCGTAAAGACTTTCACCTTCACCGATCATACCGGCTGCAGACATCAATTCTTCGGCCTTTTCATGTCCATCCTCGGTAAGGAAGATCTGCTTGGCCTTTTCATCCAGGGTGTAGTCACCGGGACCTTCTTCCTCTTCCTGTCGTGTCAGCTTCGGAATAAAGGCATTGATCTTGATATACAGATCCGAACTCTGTTCGCCGGGACCGGAAATGATTAATGGTGTTCTGGCTTCATCGATAAGGATAGAGTCAACCTCATCCACTACCGCAAAGTTGAGTCGTTTCTGCACCCGATCCTCAGAGGAAAAGGCCATATTGTCGCGCAGATAGTCGAAACCAAATTCATTATTGGTGCCATAGGTAATATCAGCAGAATAGGCTTCGCGCCGTTGCTCATTACTGAGTCCGCTGATGATGACCCCCACACTCAGGCCCAGGAATCCATACAATTTGCCCATCCAATTGGCATCACGCTGGGCCAAATAGTCGTTAACCGTAACGACATGTACACCCTGCTCAGTTAAGGCATTGAGATAAACAGCCAGTGTGGCCACCAGTGTCTTACCCTCACCGGTGCGCATTTCAGCAATCTTGCCCTGATGAAGCGCCATGCCACCTATCATTTGCACATCAAAATGGCGCATACCCAGAGCACGCTTGCCACCCTCGCGCACCACGGCAAAGGCCTCAGGCAATAGCTCATCCAGAACTTCTCCGGCCTGCAGTCGCTGTTTAAACTCAACAGTCTTGGCCTTTAGTTCAGCATCAGAAAGTGCAGAGATCTGTTCTTCTAATTGATTTATCTGCGAAACCGTCACACGCATACGTTTAATGTTGCGCTCATTGCGGCTACCGAAAACTTTACGAAATATCTTGCTTATCATGATGAAAAATCATTCCCCATCCACATAAAAAAACCCCTTGATAATAACGCAAACAAGCTAATTTGTACGCTATTTCTCAGTCGATAGATCAAAAAAAACCCCGGAGAGTCTTAACTCATCCGGGGTTTTTGATCATGCTATATCGTACTAGCGGTAAGCCAACTTGATGTAGCGCTCCGGATTCACCGGACGACCATTTCTCCATACTTCAAAGTGCACGTGAGGACCGGTAGAACGACCCGTAGAACCCATGGCAGCAATCAACTGGCCTTTCTTCACTGTGTCACCCACGCTCACTGACAATTCTTTACAGTGGCCATAGCGTGTTACGTAACCATTACCATGGTTAACTTCTACCAGATTACCATATCCATAACGCTTTCCAGCCCAGGTAATGACACCAGAGGCCACCGCAACAATATCGGAACCATCACGACCAGCGAAATCCATTCCTTTGTGGTGTTCTTGCTTACCGGTAAAGGGGTCGGTACGCATGCCATAAAAGGATGAGGTCCAACCACGCTTAATCGGACGGCCTGCAGGCAGAACTTCCGCTTGCAGGTTACGGTTCATCAGCATGCTCTCTAATACACCTAACTGTTGACTGCGGTCATCCAGTTGTTTGGAGAGTTTGTCGATGGCGCTAAGAAAATCGGGAATCGCAATGGAGGTCAGATTATCATCGTTAACGGGGCCACCCTGGGCAGGAGGCTTGCCAAAATCAAATTCACCTCGGTCCAACTTCGCCATCTTGGTGAGACGCTCACCCAGGGCATCCAGACGTATCATCTGTGCCTGCATTTGTCCCAGACGCATGGCCAAGGCGTTAACGTTCTCCTGTGCGGACTGTTTGGTCTCTTGCACCAGTTCACGCTGAGAGTCCAGTTCCTGGCGCAGACTGAGAGAAACCTCAGAAGGGGTCTGTACCGCCGAGCTCTCGCCCACCTTATACCCGGCAAACATCATTACCGCAGGAATTAGAATAATAAAGAACAGCATCACCGCCGATGTCTTACGATGGCTGAATGCGATATGTCCTACGCCACGAAGGCTTTTTGAATGGATAATTATATTCATTTTTTGTTTTACCGAACCTTTCTCATCCCGCTATGCACGTTTCACCGTATTATCCGTATATAATGAAACTTCTAATGCAGACTCCATCACAAATTTATGCGTCCAGCCAAACAGATTTATAAATTACTTACTTCATCCAAACAGGCCAAGGGTTTGTTGCAGCGTGTCGCCCATAACAAACAACTTACTTCGATCATGCAAGCCAGCTTACCTTCACCTCTGGCAAGCTTCTGTCAAACTGGCACACTCACTGATAACAGGCTGACGATTATTACTAGCTCACCTGTATGGGCTGCCAAGTTACGCTATCTTTTACCCGCTCTACTCAAACAACTTCAAACCCACAAGCCATTTTCCCAAGTCACTGAAATCAATATAAAAATCAGTAATATCACATTCTACTCAGAGGTGCAGCCTAAGCAACACCGAAAGGCATCCATGAGCCCACATAGCGCTGACATTATTCAACAAACCGCAAACTCTGTTAATGATAAAGCTCTACGCGAATCACTTTTGCGGCTTAGTCTTCACGGCAAAAAGCCGGAAAAACCAGAACAATAGCGATTTCGCATGTGTTTATTAACATTTCTTTTACAATTACGCAACCGTTATAGGTTGCGCATAGGCAATCGGGGCGTTAGCAGATTCTTCGAATGTGACCAATTCCCACGCATCTTCTTGTCGCATCAATTCACGTAACAACTGGTTATTCAGGCCATGTCCAGACTTGTACCCTCGGTAAGCACCTATCAGGCTACGACCTAGTAGATAAAGGTCTCCGATGGCGTCCAATACCTTATGTTTCACGAATTCATCGTCATAACGCAGGCCATCTTCGTTCAGGACGCGGTACTCATCCAGTACGATGGCATTGTCCAAACTGCCACCCAGGGCCAGATTTTGCGAACGCAAAAACTCTATATCTCTCATAAAGCCAAATGTACGTGCACGGCTGACCTCTTTTACGAAGGAGGTTGTAGAGAAATCCACTTCCGCTTCCTGACCACGATTCTTAATGGCCGGATGCTCAAAATCAATTTTAAAGGATACCTTAAAGCCATCAAATGGCTCAAATTTTGCCCATTTGTCGCCGTCTTCAACGATGACAGGTTTTTTAATTCGAATGAAACGTTTCGGTGCATTCTGCTCTTCTATACCGGCAGACTGGACGAGAAAAACAAAGGGGCCAGCACTACCGTCCATGATCGGAACCTCGGCGGCGCTCAGGTCTATATAGGCATTATCGATGCCCAGACCTGCCAGTGCAGACAAAAGATGTTCTACGGTGGAGACCCGAACATCACCATCCACCAGGGTGGTAGACAGGGTGGTATCACCTACATTCTCGGGTCGGGCAGATATCTCGACAGGAACAGGCAGATCAACACGGCGGAAGATGATTCCGGTATCGGCAGGTGCTGGGCGTAAAGTCAGATAGACCTTTTCACCGGTATGTAAGCCGACGCCAGTCGCTCGAATTGTGTTCTTAAGGGTACGCTGCCTGATCATTACCTACTGTCCATCCTTCTTAAAGCATAAAACCAAATGCCAAGTTTAGCATACATAGAATTTCTCTTACCAGTTAATGCTTGCTCCTGGACTCACGCAATCCAAATCCCATAGAACCAGACATGCGGTCACCCATGCAAGGGGTGCACAGGTGGTCTTGCCACCTTTGGTGACCACAGTCTTTCAGGTGCGCGTCATTAGCCGTGCAGTTAATTCACTCCCTAGTCTGCTTGCCGTCTCAAAAAAGCGGGGATGTCGAGGTATTCCATCGCGGAATCTTCGCTACCACCCTTATAGTTATCGGCAGCAACCTTGTTGCGCATTACTGTAGGACGCTGCAATTTGTCGTAATCCACCTCACCATTGCTATTTTTGTGAACCAGTTTTACCGGTTTACCACCCAGGGCCTGTTCATTCGTTCCCAAACCCGTGGCCACCAGGGTCACTCTCAGCTCACCTTCCATCTCAGGATCGATGGCTGTTCCGATAACCACTGTAGCGCCCTCAGAGGCAAAGGCTTTAATTGCATTACCCACCTCATCGAACTCACCGATGGTCATATCCATACCGGCAGTCACATTAACCAGGATGCCTCGTGCACCCGAAATATTAACGTCTTCCAGTAACGGACTTGAGATGGCAGCCTCAGAGGCCTTACTTGCACGGCCTTCACCGGAGGCAACTCCAGTTCCCATCATCGCCATACCCATTTCGGACATAACGGTGCGCACATCAGCAAAGTCGACGTTTATCAGGCCAGGACGGGTAATCAGTTCGGCAATGCCCTGCACCGCGCCCAACAGTACATTATTGGCTTCTTTAAAGGCATTCAGCAGACTCATATCCTTACCCAGTACCGCCAACAGTTTTTCGTTGGGGATGGTGATCAGGGAATCCACATACTGGCGCAGCTCTTCAATACCCTCATCGGCCACTGTTGAACGTTTGTTGCCCTCAAAAGGAAACGGTTTGGTCACTACCGCAACCGTAAGGATGCCCATCTCTTTCGCCACCTGGGCGATCACTGGCGCACCACCGGTACCGGTACCACCACCCATTCCAGCGGTGATAAACAGCATATCGGCTCCGTCGATCACTTCCATGATGCGCTCACGATCCATCAGTGCCGCTTCACGTCCGATCTCCGGATTGGCTCCAGCCCCCAGCCCCTTGGTCATGTCATGACCCAACTGGATGGTGGTCTTGGCCGACAGGCGTTTTAATGCCTGAGAGTCTGTATTGGCGCAGATGAAGTCCACCCCCTCGATACTTTGCGCAACCATGTGTTCGACAGCATTACCGCCGCCGCCGCCCACACCGATCACCTTGATTACAGCGTTTTGGCTGTATGCGTCCATTAATTCAAACATTGTTAAGCACCCCTTGTTTTTAACTTTTTACTGCTTTAGAAATTGCCCTGAAACCAGCTCTTCATGCGGTTCCAAACGCTTCCTAAACCTTGGTCCAGACCACTGTCATAATGGCCCTCTCCCCCATTTTTATGCCCGAACAGGAGTAGCCCTACGCCTGTTGCATAGATGGGATTTTTTACTACGTCTGCCAAACCGGCGACAAACTGGGGAAGCCCCAGTCGCACCGGCATATGGAAAATCTCTTCCGCCAGCTCCACCGCACCCTCCATCTTCGCGCAACCGCCGGTAAGTACGATGCCTGCAGCACAAAGGTCTTCAAAGCCACTACGGCGCAACTCCTCATGTACCAATGAGAATAATTCTTCATAGCGCGGCTCCACCACCTCAGCCAGAGTCTGACGCGCCAGACGTCGGGAGGGACGATCGCCGACACTGGGTACCTCAATGGTCTCTTCCGGATTGGCCAGTTGCGTCAATGCACAGGCATATTTGATCTTGATCTCTTCGGCGTACTGGGTCGGCGTGCGTAGCGCCACGGCGATGTCGTTGGTGACCTGATCACCGGCAATAGGGATCACTGCGGTATGGCGTATAGCACCTTCGGAGAAGATCGCCATATCGGTGGTACCTCCACCGATGTCCACCATGCAGACACCCAGCTCCTTTTCGTCCTCTGTCAGCACCGAGTAACTGGAGGCCAACTGTTCGAGAATGATGTCATCCACTTCCAGTCCACAGCGGCGTACGCACTTAACGATATTCTGCGCCGCACTCACCGCACCGGTCACCATATGTACCTTGGCCTCCAGACGTACCCCGGACATGCCAATGGGTTCACGGATACCCTCCTGATTATCGATCAGGAATTCCTGCGGAATAATATGCAGGATCTTTTGATCCGCCGGGATAGCCACAGCCTTGGCCGCATCGATCACCCGCTCCACATCTCCTTGCGTCACTTCCTTATCACGTATGGCGACGATGCCGTGTGAATTCAGGCTACGGATATGGCTACCAGCGATGCCTGCATAGACCGAGTGGATCTGACAACCCGCCATCAGCTCCGCCTCTTCCACCGCTCGTTGTATCGATTGCACTGTCGACTCGATATTCACCACCACGCCTTTTTTCAGACCACGTGAAGGATGTGAA
>JAOUJT010000086.1 GCA_029883105.1 Gammaproteobacteria bacterium | reverse complement strand
GCTATCAATTCAGCCAGACAATCCGGGTCATCCTCGTAACGGTAGAACAAAGCCATTAAATCCTCAGCCAAACGATGGTAGTCTCGAAAGGTATCGGGGATATGTGGGCCGGTCTTTTCCTGCAATAGTGGCTTTTTCATCGGCCGATGCGGTCGGTTTCTATCCACCACCTCAAAACGTATTGCCCCACGCATCATCAAGGCATCGACCTGCCGTTCAGAGGTAATTGTCGTACCTTCCCTGACTAACAGACGCTGTTCACGATCAAACAGACGCCAGGGGACAGCCTGACCTATCACCAGTTCTTCGCGTTTTACCTCTATGGGATCACCGTCTATTAACACTTTATTATGGTCTTCAATTGTTAGTATTAGAAAATATGCCTACATGCACTTACAGAACAGGCGAATATACCCTAAGTGGGAATGGGAAAAAAGCCGAGCCTATCTGCCACTTGACGCACAATCCACTCCTCATGGATGACTCCACATTCTACTGATCCATATCAACAAATGGATGTTTAACTTCGTTTACAGTTTCTACCGGCGCGGAGTTTTCCCTTCGTTGTCGGAGTGATATTGCTTTACGAGGCCCAGCCTCAACCCAGGGATGGATTATACCCATACGCCGTACCATCCAGTGGAGTGTGTCTCCCATATGGTGGATGCCTGGTGCTTGCACCGGGCTTTTTTTTGCCCAATTCACCGGCTTATTTTCCAGATGTGGCTACGATTTTGTTGTTTATTGCTGCATCTTCGTATTTCGCCGCTTGTTGATAAAATTGCTCCATATTCCCCGCTTGTCTCTCTAACAGCAGCTCCAGTTCCGGCTCTAATTGGTGATAGGCTGCCACCAGGGCCAGATTGGCATTATTCAATGGTCGAGCCATCCAGTTGTCATATCTACCATCAAAAACCCCTTTTGATTGTAATGCGCGATACTCAGCCTGCATGGTGGCAAAGATCTCGGTCTTCGCGGATCGTTTCTGCTCTTCTGTCGCTGTAGATGCATACAACCATTGCAGACGTCCACGCGTTTGCATCAATAGCTGATTAAATATTTGTTCCATTTTCTCACTGTGCAGAAATTCCTCATACTTTTTCGGCGCGTGCTTATATTTAAACCAGCGTCTCACCCCTTCTCGTGCCACCACGCTGGCAAAGCTCTCATTAAATACCGTATTGCCTGAAATATACAGGCGTTGATGCGCCAGCTCATGGATCATCACCTCCACCAGTCGAGCCTCATCCCTGTACATCATGCTACTGAACAAGGGGTCATCCAACCAACCCAGGGTTGAATAGGCGCTGGCCCCCGCGACGGTGGTGTCCAGTCCCTGCTTATTCAGTCCTCGTGCAAATACACTGGCATCCTGCTCCGCATAATAGCCCCGGTAGGTCACACAGCCGGCAAACGGATAACACCACTGTTCAGCCTCTACAGAGAACTCCGGCGCGGCGATGACATTCCACACCACATAGCGCCCATTCACACGCACAAAGTGACGATAACTACCCTTGTTGGGCAACGCCATCTCCTGCTCCGCAAACGTAAGTATCTGCTGTGAGAGTGTTAATCTTTCTCGTAGATTTCGTTCCAGCTGCTCATCGTCAAGAAGCTTGTCTATCTGTTGGCGCTGGGAGAGGAGAGACAGATGACCGCCGATGGCCTGTGAATAATAGGACATAGACTGACAAGCTGACGTCAGCATGACAATAACCACAAGAGAGATCGTATACCTAGGCATCGGCATCATTAATCACTAAATCAACATTGTTACAAACATAGCAAATCAGGCCCACAAACCAAAACGCCGGTATTTAACCGACGTTTTCGCTGCAAATACCAAACGAATTATTAGGGTATTGGAACCACTACGATATTAGTAGCACCAGCAATAAAGGCTGTTTTACCATCAATAGATATGGTCATTATTTCAGCACCCCCTGTCACTGTGGGCAGACTAATATCGCTACCAATCTGCGCTACTGTTGCAGTCGATATATCGAAAACCTTCAATACACCTAAGCTAAGCACATAGGCTGTATTGCCATCTAGTGATAATGCTGTAGCATCAGGGTACGGTAAATATGCATAGGAAACATATCCACTACCACTATCCTTCCTGACAGAACTACCTGTCGCAATAACCTTACCATCACCACTTAGCGCTCTTCTTGCATAACCATCAGAGACTCCTGTGACTGTCTTGTTTATTATATTGATGATGTCGTTACTAGAAGCTTGAGTATGAACATGAATGCGATTACCACTTCGAGAACCTTGTAGTACTCCATAATAAAAATTCTTTGAATTTCCAGAAGTATAACTATAGCCAGACACTACAGAGCTATTACTTGGATCATAAATATAAAAATCTTGCCATTGACCACTATCAAGTACAGCCGCAAAGCCATCACTAGTTATCGCAACGGAATCCAGACATGTGTCATTGGTACAGTCTGAGAATGATGTGGTCACAGATGTACCGGTACCTATTTGGGTCATGGTGGTTGGATCAACTTCATAGACCTTGTCGTCGTTGTTCGTCACTACCAGCAAGGTGGCGCCATCCGTTGATAACGCGGCATCACCATTGCCATCCAAGGCATAGGTAGCATCTGGTGTGCTGCTCCAGGCCGATCCATTGAATGTATATTTTTCTATCTGTTGAGGTGTTGTGAGTCTATTTACTGTGTAAATCGCCTTACGTTCATCATCGTAAATAATCTTATAAGCAGGGCTAGTCTGTGGTATTGAGTCAGCCGTATAACCTGGGTCAGCAACAACGACTAAATTAGTTGTTGATGGGAAATCGACCGAGGCACCTGCTACCGTAATAGCATGAGCACCTGCAGCTAACACTGGAAGGTCAACTGTAATGGTAGAATTATTCACTAGTGTTGCATTAGTACCGGCTGTACCACCGAAGGTCACGATGGGAATCGATGTGCCAAAGTTAGCGAAGCCACCTCCACGGATAGTTACAGTATGGGTGTTTCCTGCAACAGCCACATAAGGTGATACCTGACTTACTGCTGGTGTACCTGCAGAAACTGTATAGGTAACAGGCAACGTCACCGAGTGCTGACTACTTTGGATAAGGATACTCGCAGTATGGGTTCCCACACCAAGGTCATCTGGATCTGGTACAGGCACTGTGACTGTCAGTGTACGCTCATAATCTGATCGACAATCTAGAACTGTCGAATTTCCATAACAAGATGTCGGGTAACTATTTGTCAGATCTATCGCATCACCAGTAACACTAATGTCAGGTACAGCTGTATCATTTTGATTTGCTTTAATTGTAAAGGTCTTGCTTGATGGAGCTATACCACCTATCTGGGTGCTGAAGGTCAGGCTTCCTGGAGATACCGTAAACGGTGAGGTATCACCACATGCGCTGAGCAGAAATGTAAAAAAAAGCAGTACTATTGACTGTAACATCTTCTTTTGATTATTCATCTTGAGTTTCCCTAGCATCACTATTTTAATTATTAGTGACTCATCATAACGTCCGTTACTTTTCTTATTAAGGAGTTTTTGTGATGCGGCACTCATTGTGAAGTATCAGTAAACCATTATTTTCCAATACAAAAACTGGAAAAAATGCGGCCCAGGAGGTCATCTGAACTGAACTCTCCGGTGATCTCCGACAAGGCCTGCTGCGCCTGACGCAGCTCTTCTGCCAACAATTCCCCGGCACCGATGGATAGCTGATGCGAGGCTGATTGCAGATAGGCCTCGGCACGATGCAAGGCATCCAGATGTCGTCGACGGGCCATAAAACTGCCCTCACCCGCAGCTTGATAACCGATACAGTGTTTTAAGTGTTCTACCAGCAGATCCAGTCCCTCGCCAGTCTGGGCGGATAAGGCCAGTTCAAAATAGGAGTCTGTTGCTTCACTACCCGCTTTCGAACCGGAAAGATCGATCTTGTTTCTCACCAGGGAAACCCCCACCGTGGCAGGTAGCTGAGCCATCAATTTCTGCTCTTCGATGCCCAGTCCAGTCTTATCATCCACGACCATGAGAATCCGATCCGCCTGTTCCATCTCGGACCAGGCACGCTGGATACCGATCTGTTCCACCTTATCCACACTGTCACGCAGACCGGCGGTGTCGATGATATGCAGCGGCATGCCATCGATATGTATCTGCTCACGCAGGACATCCCGGGTGGTACCGGGGATGTCGGTAACAATGGCAGACTCGCGGCCAGCCAAGGCATTCAGCAGGCTGGATTTACCGGCATTGGGACGACCTGCGATCACCACCCGCATCCCTTCGCGAATAATGCTGCCCTGTTGAGCCTGTTGCATGATTGCAGCATGCTGCTGGCAAATACTCTTCAGATCCTGACCAATCTTGGTGTCGGCCAAAAAGTCGATCTCCTCTTCGGGAAAATCAATGGCCGCTTCCACATACATACGTAACAGGATCAACTGCTCTACCAGGGCGTTCACCTTATTAGAGAACTCTCCCTGCAAGGAGCGCAATGCGGAACGGGCAGCCTGAACCGAGGAGGCATCGATCAGATCTGCAATGGCCTCGGCCTGGGCCAGATCCAGTTTGTCATTGATATAGGCACGTTGGCTGAACTCACCGGGCTGGGCCATACGCACACCCAGCGACAGCACCCGTTGTAACAACAGATCCATCACCACCGGACCACCATGACCTTGTAGCTCGAGAACATCTTCTCCGGTGAAGGAATTGGGTGCGACAAAATAGAGCGCTATGCCCTCATCGAGGGTGACGGCCTGTTCATCGCGAAAGGGTAGGTACTCGGCATAGCGAGGACGTGGTATACGTCCCAGGATTGCTTCAGCAACCTCTGTGCAGCGGGGACCGGAGACACGAATGATCCCAACCCCTCCTCGACCAGGAGCGGTCGCCAAAGCGGCAATGGTATCGTTGTTTTGAAGTGACATATATCTGAAACGAAAAAGGGCGGATTAACTCCGCCCCTGTTTCCTTTAGCCAGCTTTTTCTATTTGCCGGGTGATCATGTACTGCTGGATGTTCTGCAGGATGCTGTTAAAGGTCCAGTACAGCACCAGTCCAGCGGGGAAGAAGGCGAACAACACGCTGACACCGATAGGCATGATCAGCATCATCTTCTCCATCATTGGATCGGTCTGTGGAGGACTCAGCTTGGTCTGAATCAACAGGCTGATTCCGTTGAGAATAGGTAATACGAAATAGGGATCGGCCTGAGACAGATCCTTGTACCAAAGGATCCAGTCTGCCTGACGCAGCTCCACCGACTCCAGTAATACCCAGTAGAAAGCAAGAAAGATCGGCATCTGTACAAGGATAGGCAAACAACCGCTCATGGGGTTGACCTTCTCCTCCTTCCACAGCTTCATCATCGCCTGCTGGAAACCCTGTTTATCCTCTCCGAAGCGTTCCTTGAGTACCTGGATGCGCGGGTTGACCTTACGCATCTTGGCCATAGACTTATAGCCCTTGGCGGAGAGCTGGTAAAAGGCTGCCTTAAGTAGAATGGTCATGGCGATAATGGACCAACCCCAGTTTCCAATCAGGCCGTGCAACCATTTCAATAACCAGAAAAGAGGATCTGCAATCAAGGTGACGAAGCCATAATCAACGGCCAGGTGCAGATTGGGGGCCAGTGCCTCCATCATGTCCTGATCCTTGGGACCGATGAACATCTTATATTGGAAGCTATCCACCGCACCGGCTGCGATACGATGTACCTCGTTTTCTATCATACCGATAGAGAAACGATCACCTTCAGCATCAAGGCTATAAAACTTATTGCTTTTGCCTTGTTCCGGCACCAGAGCCACGAGGAAATAGTGCTGAATCATCGCCACCCAGCCACCTTGCAAGGTACGATCCAGGGCACGTTCGGCCATGTCATCGAAATCATACTTCTCGTAGGGAACCGCTTCATCCTTCTTCGAATCGAAGCCGGAATAGACTGCACCGGTATAGGTCGGCAGCATACCGATACCCATATCCATATCCACACGACTGTGTTGAAGCTGACGGTACATATACCCCGACCAGCCCTTACCGGTATTGTTCTGTACATCAAAGCGTACATCAACGGTATGACTGCCGCGCTGCAGGGTGTAGACCTTGTTTACCTGTAGGCCTGTGTTTGACTGCCAGCTCAGAACTACCTCCAGCTTATCCTGACCTTCGGCCATGACATACTCGGTTTTTTCTGCGCGGTAGACTGCATGATGGTTAGGTGCATTCTTCTTATCACCGCCATCAACCAGACCACTTTGAGCAATAAAGCTTAACTCATCGTCACCCATTAACTGGAATGGAATATCAGGTTTGTCTACTGAAACCGGGTAGGTAGGCAACAAGGCCTTGCGGATATCACCACCCAGGGTATCTAACTCCAGATCCAGCACGTCGGTGCGTATATGGATACGCTGCCCGGACGCCTTAACTGGCTGAACCAGATTGGCAGGGGAGTTATCGGCCCTGGCCGGTGCAGTAGGGCTGGGCTGTGGAACATTCTGCTGCCCGGGGCGGGGTGCCTCGCTGGCAACAGGAGGGGTCACGTGACCATAATCTACCTGCCACTGCTGGTAGATCAACATCAGGACAAAGGCCAATGAGGCCCATAGAAATACATTTTTCAGTTCCATGATTTACTCTTTTTTCTCGGGAACAGGATCTATACCACCCTCATGCCAGGGGTGACAGCGACTAATACGGCGTATGCCCATCCAGCTACCCTTAATAACGCCAAATCGCTCCACCGAAGTCTGTGCATATTCGGAGCAGGTTGGATAGTAGCGACAATTATTGCCGAGAAAGGGGCTGATTAGATAGCGGTAGACGCCTATTAAATTGATGATGAATCTGCGCATCGTTTGATTACTCGTTGCCAATGACGCTCGAGAGCATGCAGAACCTGGCGATTATCCAGCTCATGAATACTACGACGGGCAAGTACTACAAGGTCCAAACTACTAAGCACAAACTGATGTTGACGAAAGCTTTCCCGAACCAGACGCTTGATACGATTACGATCAACCGCCCGTTTGAGTTGCTTTTTACTGATCGCCAGACCTAAACGAGCATTACCCTGAGAGTTCGGTCTGCAAAATACTGTCAGATTCGAATCACTAGAGCGAGTGGAATGATCAAAGACCTGTTTAAACTCTCCCGGTTTAAGCAAACGCTTGGACCGGGAGAAATTACCCGTTAATTCCAACAAAGCGGAATTATGCAGACAGGACCTTACGACCCTTGGCACGGCGACGCTTAATTATTGCGCGGCCGGCACGGGTCTTCATACGCGCACGAAAACCGTGGTTACGCTTGCGCTTTAAATTACTGGGCTGGAACGTCCTCTTCATGACTCTATATTCCCGAAACGTGCACCATAAGATGCGGAAAAAAGTGAACCCGCAAATCTATAGCCAGACACCGCTTATGTCAACAAATAATATAGCGGATTAGCTGTGGATAACTTTTTCGCGCAGGCGTAGACTCACCAGTCCCAGCATTTATCCACAAGAAAAAACAAGAGAGTAAATAGTGTCTCAAGCCCTCTGGCAAAAGTGTCTCAGCCGCCTAGAAGACGAGCTTACACCGCAACAATTTAACACCTGGTTACGACCCCTGTATGCCACTGAATCTACGGGTGAATTACGCCTGCTAGCACCTAATAATTTCGTCAAGGACTGGGTAGTCGAAAACGTTCTGCCCAGAATCAAAGAATTACTGCAGGACCTTAGTGGTGATCAACCCGTACCTGCCATACGTATTAACATTGGCAGTCAACCCAAACCCCAGACCGCCCCCAGTCAAACCACTGCAAATAACCCTGCCAGGATACAAAATCCCGCCAGTGGTCAGGGCATCGGTCGCCTCACACCACACTTCACCTTTGATGCCTTTGTCGACGGTAAGTCCAATCAATTGGCTCGCGCCGCAGCCATGCAGGTAGGTGATCATGCGGGCAGTGCCTACAATCCTCTGTTCATCTATGGCGGTGTAGGACTGGGCAAAACCCATCTGATGCAGGCCATAGGTCATAAAATTCTTGAGAATAAACCCGATGCCAGGGTGATCTACCTGCATTCCGAACGTTTTGTACAAGACATGATACGTGCCTTGCAACACAACAAGGTGGATGAATTTAAACGTTTTTACCGCTCTGTTGATGCCCTATTGATCGATGACATTCAATTCTTCGGTGGCAAGGAACGCTCACAGGAAGAATTTTTTCACACCTTCAATGCCCTGTTGGAAGGCCAGCAACAGATCATCCTTACCTCGGACAGATTTCCCAAAGAGGTTCAGGGCGTCGATGATCGACTTAAATCACGTTTTGGTTGGGGTCTGACGGTACAGATAGAGCCTCCCGAACTGGAAACTCGCGTCGCCATATTGATCAGCAAGGCCAGCCAGACAGGGGTAGAGCTACCCCATGAAGTGGCCTTTTTTATTGCTAAACGTATCAGTTCCAATGTGCGAGAGCTGGAGGGGGCACTAAAACGTGTTATGGCCCATGCACGTTTCACTGGCCGAACTATCAGTCTAGATACCACCCGTGAGGCCTTAAAGGATCTATTGGCCCTGCAAGACAAGCAGGTCTCTATCGACAACATACAAAAGACTGTCGCCGATTATTACAAGCTCCGCCTCACGGATCTGCTCTCCAAGCGTCGTACGCGCTCCATAGCGAGACCCCGGCAGATTGCTATGGCACTGGCCAAAGAGTTGACTAATCACAGTCTGCCGGAAATAGGTGATGCCTTTGGTGGCCGTGATCACACAACGGTGTTGCATGCCTGTAAAAAGGTTGCGCAACTTAAGGAGGAGGACAACCGAATACTGCAGGATTACGATAATCTACACAGAACCTTAACAACCTGAGGGTAAGCCTGTGGATAACAATGGGATAAGCCCTGTCAAAGAATTACTCCACAACTTATCCACATGTTATGAATAGCTATCCCCGAGCTTTCAAGCTCAGTTATACTTGCCATAAGTTATTGAAGAATATTAGTAAAACACGGTTATTAACAGGTAACAGGCTTACTCATCATCATCATCAGTTTTTAAATATAAGTATATTATTTAGAGAGCGGAAGAATGAAATTCACATTAAGCAGAGAAACATTACTCAAACCATTGCAACTGGTAAACGGCGTAGTGGAAAAAAGACAGACCATGCCAATACTCTCAAATATCCTATTACAGGCCAGTCCAGAGTCACTAACTATGACTGGAACAGATCTGGAAGTAGAAATGGTTACCCGTGTCGATATGGACAATGCTGAGAGTGGTGAGGCCACCTTACCTGCACGAAAATTTGTCGATATATGCAGAGCCCTTCCAGATGAAGCGATAATTGAAATCAACATCGAATCAGACAAGGCTGTCATTCGTTCTGGTAAGAGCCGTTTCAGTCTGGCTACTTTGCCCGTTGTTGAATTCCCTAATGTGGATGAGATAAATAACCCCTTTGTCTTCAACATCTCTCAAAAATTGTTAAAGAACCTGATCGATAAAACAGCTTTCGCCATGGCTCAGCAAGACGTTCGTTATTATCTTAACGGTATGCTGTTCGAAATGGCTGATAATACCCTTCGTGCTGTGGCAACAGACGGCCACAGACTCTCTATGAGCGAGGTAGGTACTGAATACAACCCGGACGAACTGCTACAGGTGATCGTGCCTCGTAAGGCCGTTATGGAGCTATCACGAATGCTGGAAGACAGTGATACGATAGTTGAGGTGCAGATAGGCACAAACCATATCAAGTTCACTCTGGGTGAGGTGACCTTTACCTCTAAGCTTATCGATGGAAAGTTCCCTGATTATGATCGTGTGTTCCCAAAGAATAGTGATAAAGAGGTTATTGCCAACCGTAATATGCTCAAGCAGGCCCTGGCACGTACCTCAATCCTTTCCAATGAAAAGTATCGCGG
>JAOUJT010000085.1 GCA_029883105.1 Gammaproteobacteria bacterium | reverse complement strand
ATTTTCGTCGATGAAGCGAAATTCATGGAAGGCGATGCGAATCAAATCATTATTGCGTAGTTGCTGACGCTTGATCTGCTGGTCATTGATAAAGGTACCATTGGTACTGTCCAGATCCTCAATCGCGTAGGCATATATACCGCGTTCACTATCCACCGTCTCGCGAAAGATACGGCAATGGCGACTACTGACCGCAATATCATCGATGGTGATCTCATTGTCCATGCCCCGTCCGACACCCAAGGTGTCCTTGTCCAGAGGGAACTTGGTGGAGGCCACGCCATCATCTAATAGAATTAATATCGCCATTACATATCCGCCAGGTCGCCCTTGCTCTCCAGCCATTCTCGACGGTCAGAGGAACGTTTCTTCGCCAGTAGCATGTCCATCATCTGATCGGTGCCATCCTCGGCATCGATGGTCAGCTGCACCAAACGTCGGGTATCGGGAGCCAGTGTCGTCACTCGCAATTGCAGCGGATTCATCTCACCCAGGCCTTTAAATCGGGTCACGCTCACCTTGCCACGTTTCTTCTCCGCAGCGATGCGATCCAGCACCCCTTCCCGCTCCGCATCATCGAGGGCGTAGTAGACATCCTTACCCACGTCGATTCGGTAGAGAGGCGGCATGGCGATATAGACATAACCTGCCTTCACCAGCGGACGGAAGTGTCGCAGGAACAAGGCACACAACAAGGTGGCAATATGGGCACCATCGGAGTCGGCATCGGCCAGCACACAGACCTTGTGGTAGCGCAGGCCCGAGAGGTTGTCGGAACCGGGATCCACACCAATGGCGATGGAGATATCGTGTACCTCCTGTGAGCCCAACACTTCGGAAGCATCCACCTCCCAGGTATTCAGGATCTTACCGCGTAGCGGCATGATGGCCTGAAACACGCGATCACGTGCCTGTTTGGCAGAACCACCGGCCGAGTCCCCTTCCACCAGGAACAGCTCACCACGCTCCGGCTCGTTCGAGGTACAGTCCGCCAGCTTGCCCGGCAGAGCCGGTCCAGACGTAATCTTCTTACGCGCCACCTTCTTACCCGCGCGCAGGCGAGTCTGGGCACTGCTGATGGCCAGCTCGGCGATGCCCTCACCCGCTTCCGGGTGTTGGTTCAACCACAGGCTGAAAGCATCCTTGATAACACCTGAAACAAAGGCAGCGGCTTCACGGGATGAGAGGCGTTCCTTGGTCTGACCGGAGAATTGCGCATCCTGCATCTTGAAAGAGAGGATAAAACTGACCCGTTCCCAGACATCTTCCGGTGCCAGCTTTACCCCGCGTGGCAACAGGTTGCGAAATTCACAAAATTCACGCAGTCCCTCGGTAAGCCCGGTACGCAGTCCATTTACATGGGTTCCACCCTGAGCAGTAGGGATCAGGTTAACGAAACTTTCTGTCACCGATTCGCCACCGTCGGGCAGCCATACCAAAGCCCAATCCACTGCTTCATGGTTGCCCTGCATCGCACCATGGAAAGGCTCTTCCGGCAGGATCTCCAGAGAGCCCAACTCACCCAGAAGATAATCCTTTAGACCTTCCTCGAAATACCACGAGAAGCTCTCTCCGCTGGACTCATCGGTAAATTCCACTGCCAGACCCGGACACAATACGGCCTTGGCACGCATCAGGTGTTTCAGCCGTGGCAGGGCGAATTTAGGAGAATCAAAGAATGAGGCATCGGGCCAAAAGCGTACCGTAGTCCCGCTCTCTTTCTTCGCCACCTTACCCACAACCTTAAGATTGGAGGTTTTCAGTCCGCTGCCAAAGGCAATGTGATACTCCTGACCATCGCGACGTACCCACACCTCCAGTTTGGTGGAGAGAGCGTTGACCACTGAGACACCGACCCCGTGGAGGCCGCCGGCAAAGGCGTAGTTCTTATCGGAAAATTTGCCGCCCGCATGCAGCTTGGTGAGGATCACCTCCACCCCGGGCATCTTCTCACCAGGATGGATGTCCACCGGCATACCACGGCCATTGTCGCTCACCGATAGCGAACCATCCTTGTGAGCGACAACCTGGATCAGGTTGGCGTGTCCGGCCAGAGCTTCATCGACACTATTGTCGATCACCTCTTGGGCCAGATGGTTCGGACGTTCCGTCTGAGTGTACATACCGGGACGTTTACGTACCGGGTCGAGGCCACTCAATACCTCTATGGAATCTGCGTTATAGGTGCTCTTTGCCATCTTTTCGTCTTTATTCTCATTCTATCCAACCCACGCTCGGGCAAGCACAGGCTATCTGGAAATCTCTCATTGCTCAAGTCATAACATCGTTACTGGACACGGCCGAAGGGCACCGGTCCCTGATCTCCACGAAATAAGTGCATGCCTGAGGGCGCGGGCTTATGTACAAAAAAGGCGACCCGAAGGTCGCCTTTCCATCCTATCGCATCCCATTGTCTTAAACCTTGAACTGCGACACCAATGCCCTCAGGTCAGTGGATAGTTTTGCCAGTTCGTCACTGGCACGCGCCATCTGCTCGGTACTGGCATAGGTTCGATCTGACAGATCGGTGATGGTGTGGATGCTACGATTGACCTCATCGGCCACCACGCCCTGCTGCTCGGCCGAGCTGGCTATCATGGTATTCATGTCGCTGATGGTGCTCACCACCTGAGCGATATTATTCAGTGATTCGCTGGCCTGGGCCGCCTGGATGACGCTTTGGTGTGCCTTTTCACGGCTTTCGGTCATCACCGTCACGGCCTTTTTGGTACCACTTTGCAGACGTTCGATCATGGACTGGATCTCCTGCGTGGAGGCCTGGGTACGCGAGGCCAGAGTACGCACCTCGTCGGCCACCACGGCAAAACCCCGGCCCTGTTCTCCGGCACGGGCCGCCTCGATGGCTGCGTTGAGGGCCAGCAGGTTGGTCTGTTCGGCGATGTCACGGATAACGTCCAGCACCGTGCTGATAGACCCCACATCCCCTTCCAGTTCGTGGATAACGTCGGCGGCGTTCTCTACATCCTTGGCCAGGGTGGTAATGTTATTGATGGTCTCTCCCACCACTTCGCTACCCTTGGCAGACTCGTTATCGGCTTCCTGAGCGGAGGTCATTGCCTGTTGGGCACTCTGCGACACCTCCTGCACATTCACCGACATCTCGTTGATGGAGGCCGCTACCTGTTCGGTTTGCTGTTTTTGTGATGACACATCATCGCTGGTCTGGCTGGTAATGACGGACATCTCTTCCGCCGCCGAGGCCACTTGTGTGGTGGAATTCGCCACCTCACTGACGAGGACGCGAATCTTGCCGGCAAAGGCATTGAATGAGGCACAGAGTTGGGCGATCTCATCACGCCCTTTTACACCCAGCTCACAGGTCAGATCCCCTTCACCGGCGGCGATATCTTGCATCGCCTCTACTGCCATGATCAGGGGTTTGGTGATCATACGTTCATTGAAGAAGGCAACGCCCACTCCGGCCACCAGACCAAATATCAGCATCAGGGTAACGACCCAGCGGGTACCTTCGATACCACTTTGTAGCTCGCTACTGAGACTATCGATATTGCTACGTTGGCGATTCACCAGGATATTCAGTTTGTCATCGATACTGCTGAGCAGCGGCCCGATCTCGCTCTTGATCAGGTACGAATCGGTACGCCAGCGGTCACTGCCATGAATCTCTACCAGCTTTTCTACATTGGCATTAAAACGATCGCGTAATTCTATAATCTGTGACAGACCCTCTTCCTCTTCAAAGGTCAGCAGGCCCTTCTTGTTGTGTTTTTTGATGCGTTCAATCACTACGCCACTGCCCTCCTGATAGAGACGTATCTCGTCCAGCGCAGCCTTGCCTCTGAATGCAAGATAGGCACGAACACCATTCATGACATTGGACCAGGTGTAGCGGAAATCACTGATATCGATAAGTATCTGCCGGCGTGTTTTGTTGGCTGATTCACCACTCTCAGACTGCAACATCTCTGCGGTTACCTGCAGGATCTCTTGTGAAACGGGATTTATGTTCGTCGCGGCATAGGCGATACCGGGTAAATTTTCTACGTCACTGGTGGCCAGTTGAAGCATACGGTCGCGGTAAGCAATGTAACGCTGGATATCAGACTCTATGGCATTGATTTGGGCGGCAATGGTTTCGTTGTCCAGCACCATCGGTAACTGTTTCATTTCCGCCAGTGTAGACTCAATTTGCGTCAAGTTGCCTAAGTAAGCATTTTTTTGTTCTTCTTCTTTACTCAGCAGGTAGAAACCCAACGCTTCGTTTGACTTAGCCAGTGCCGTAGACAGCTCCATCGACGCCAACACCATCGGCTGCGCATTCTCCACCACATCATGGACGGTCTTTTCCGCCTGGGTGACAGAAAAGAGGGTCTCGGAAACCACGGCGACCAACACCAACATGATGAGTAAAAAACCTCCCCATATCTTGTGACGGATCATCATTCGACTAGGACGCAACCAATTGAGATTGGATAAAGAGAGAAGTTTTTTCATAGTGTCCCCACACTTATTGAGTGTTTGTTTTCACAACTTGCTTTTAGTTCTTATTTTTTTAATTTTTTATTTATATCGGGCAGTGTGCTCTATAACTTTACTATTTTATTTCAGTAGCTTATAGGCACTATGTTATATTTTTCTTTATATTGCCATCTTATACGATGTTTTATAGTATTTCTAAACTTCTTTCCCCCAGGTATGACACTGGGGGGGGAGGGAAAAATATCAGAAACTAATCTAATTCCACACCGATTCGATGTGCCACCGCCTCATAGGCCTCGACCACACCACCCAACCCTTGACGGAAGCGATCCTTATCCAGCTTTTCCTGGGTTTTGGCATCCCACAGTCGGCAGCCATCTGGACTAAACTCGTCCCCCAATATGATATCGCCGTGGAAACGGCCAAATTCCAGCTTATAGTCCACCAACAGCATACCCGCGTTGGCGAACAGTTGTGTCAATATCGAATTAACCTTGAAGCTCAGTGCCTGCATCTGCTTCAATTCCGACTCTTCTGCCCAGCCAAAGGAGCGGATATGGAACTCGTTGATCATCGGATCATGCAGTTCGTCATTCTTAAGAAAAAACTCGAATACCGGGGGGGTAAGCTCCAGCCCCTCTTCCACACCCAAACGCCGGCACAGGCTACCCGCAGCATAGTTTCTTACCACACACTCCACTGGAATCATCTCCATGCGTTTGACCAGCGACTCGTTATCACTGAGTAAGGCTTCAAAGTGCACAGGGATACCCGCTTCGGCCAGACGTTGCATGATAAAGGCATTAAACTTGTTGTTAACCATGCCCTTACGATCCAACTGCTCTATCCTCTCGCCATCAAAGGCCGAGGTATCATTACGAAACAACATCACCAGCTTGTCTGCATCTTCGGTGGTATAAATAGTTTTCGCCTTGCCGGAAAACAACTCTGCTATCTTTTTCATCTTCTCTCTCGCTTATCGCAATTCACGCCAGGTAAAGCCCCGTTCCTGATTAGCAATACCTATCCAGTCCTGTTCACAATCCAACACCTCGCACAACGCACCTCGCGCCAGCGTCTCACTATTATTCTGTTCACTCAAATGCATCGCCACCAGATGCTGCAGACGGGAATGATCCATTTGACTCAAAAACTCTGCCGCCTGGTGGTTGCTCAAATGCCCCAGACGCCCACCAACCCGTTCCTTCAAGGAGAGCGGGTATGGGCCGCGGGCCAGCATCTCTACGTCGTGATTGCACTCCAGCATCAAGGCATCACAGGCATCCAGCATTTCAATAATATGGGGGGTAATACTGCCAACATCGGTCAAGATGCCCAGCTTATGTTGCCCGTTCTCAAACACCAACTGACAGGGCTCGCGAGCGTCATGCGGTACGGTAAACGGTTGTACCGTAATGTCACCGATGGTAAATGATTCATGGCCATGATAATAATTCAGCTTGGGCAATTTGCCGCCACGAAACTTCTTCGCCGTACCCACCGTCATCCAAACCGGTAGCTGATACTTTCTTGCCAGCACTCCGACCCCACTGATGTGGTCACCGTGCTCATGGGTAACAACGATACCGCTTAACTGCGTACCACTGAGGCCGATTCGCGCCAGGCGGGCGTCCACCTCTTTGGCAGAAAAGCCGCAGTCCACCATAATCAGCGTATCCTGCCACTGCACCAGAGTGGCATTTCCCTTGCTGCCACTGCCGATGGAGGCAAAGCGCATAAGAGGCCTAAATATTCGCTTTTAGTAAGGAAAGAATTCGAGCCGCCGCATCAGTGGCGAGGAGTTTACCCTCGACACTGCGTATCAGTACACGACTGCCACCAGCTGCGCGGATAAGCTGGATAGCATACTCTTCACGGTCGTCTTCGGGATCCCGGTAACGAATATAGAACAGGCCATCACTGCGATTCATATCGGTAAGGGTGAAGCCCGTCGCCACAAGACTCAGGCGTATCTCTCTCCATACCACATCGTGGTCTGCCTCGACGAAGAGGAAGGAGACACCATTATCATCGCGCTTCAACACAACCGGTAAACCCGAAGCACTGCCATCACGCCCCTGACTCTTCGGTGCATCGTCAACGATCTTTGGAGGCTTGATTAAGGCATCCGGGTCTAATTCCTGTTTCTCAGTCGCAGAGATACCATGAACACGGCCTGAAGCAGATAATAGAGTCTGATCAACATCTGCCGGCAACTGCAGGGGAGCAGCCACGTCACTCTGTAGATATTCCTTTCGTACCTCGTGATCAGCACACGCAGTGGCCAAGAACAAGGACAATACCATCAATATACGTAACAACAGCGTTTTCTCCATAGCCTTACAAGACACCCGCCTGCTTCAGAGCATCACGCAATTCGTCGCGATACTGTTCAGCCAGTGGCGTCAGTGGCAGACGTATACCTTCGTGGATAAGCCCCATCTCATATAAGGCCCACTTCACTGGAATGGGATTGGATTCGAGAAACAGTTTCTGATGCAGGATGTCCAAGGGTTGATTCAGTGCCTCTGCCCTGGTGCGGTCGCCGGCTTGTGCAGCGGCACACATCTCATGCATCTGTCTGGGAGCAACATTTGAGGTCACGGAGATATCGCCCTTGGCACCGAGGAGTATGCACTCCATCGCCGTGGCATCATCACCCGTATACAGGTCCAGACGATCACCACATGCGTCAATAATGGTCTTTGCCCGAGCCAGATCCCCGGTCGCCTCTTTGATACCAACGATGTTGGAGATGTGCGACAGTCGTTCCACAGTTTCCGGCAGCATATCTACCGAGGTACGACCCGGGACGTTGTAGAGTATCTGCGGGATCGCTACCGCCTCGGCGATGGTACGGAAATGCTGATACAGGCCTTCCTGGGTAGGCTTATTATAGTAAGGCGTCACCAACAAACAGGCATCGGCTCCCTGTTCCATGGCGCAGCGGGTCAATTCGATTGCCTCCGAGGTCGAATTGGCACCAGTACCTGCAATGATCGGCACTCGTCCCTTGGCCAATTCCACGGTACGTTTGATAACCGCACAGTGTTCCTTTTGATCCAGAGTGGCTGACTCACCGGTGGTCCCTACCGAGACAATGGCATCGGTGCCATTATCCACATGAAATTCCACCAACTTGGCCAGGCCGTCCATATCGATGGAACCGTCCGCCATCATTGGCGTGACCAGGGCGACCATACTACCGTGAAACATGAAAACCTCCGGGGGAAATGTTAGATCGCCATGTTAATGATCCTCACCGGCTATGACAAGCCACCAGGGCGACAATCCCGCCTATCCTGCACCGAAAAATCTAATGGTGGTACACTCCTATATGTCACCAACAATAAGATGAAACATCACCATGACAGACAAAAGTGAACAGCAATTGGTTATCTCTGCAATAGGCCAGGATCGTAAAGGTCTGGTGAGTCAGCTCTCCTCCGCCATCGTCGATAACGGTGCGAATATCCTCGACAGTCGCATGACCATACTGGGAGGCGAGTTCGCCATCCTGATTCTGGTCACCGCAGCGTGGAATTCTCTGGCAAAACTGGAGCAGCAACTACCGAGTCTGGGACAGGAGCTAGGGCTGACATTGATCAGCAAACGTACCACGGCCACGCTCCATACAGAGGCTGCTATTCCCTATCATGTAGAGGTCGTTGCCATCGACCAGCCTGGTATCGTTAAGCAGATTGCCGGCTTCTTTTCTGACCAGGGGATCAACATTTACGATTTGAATACCGTCGGTTATCAAGCCGCGCATACCGGCACCCCGCTCTTCTCTATCAGTATGACGATAAATGTTCCCGCCGAACTCTCCTTAAGCGAGCTGCGTGAGCGATTCTTTAGCCTCTGTGATCAACAGAATATCGACGGCATCATCGAACCTATCAAATAATCAAGAGAACAACCATGCCTAGTAAACAAGCCTGTTTGGGAAAAAAAGTACCGGCCTTCAAACTGCCAGCCACCGGTGAGCAGGAGATCAGCCTTGCCGATCTGAAAGACAAATATGTGGTGCTTTATTTCTATCCCAAAGACAGTACCCCTGGCTGCACTCGTGAAGGTCAGGACTTTCGTGATAATAAGGCCAAATTCAGTCGCCAGCAGGCGGTCATTCTGGGCGTATCCCGTGACAGCATCAAGGCACACGAAAACTTCAAGACCAAGCAGGGTTTCAACTTTGAACTGCTCTCAGACAAGGAAGAGGTGTTATGCAACATCTTCGATGTCATTAAAGAAAAAAATCTGTATGGCAAAAAACACATGGGTATCGAACGCAGTACCTTTCTCCTTGATCCCAATGGGGTGTTGAAACACGAATGGCGCAAGGTCAAGGTAGATGGTCATGTGGACGAGGTGTTGACCACCCTTAAACAGATAAAGAAAGAGGCCTCCTGAGCATGTCGGTAACAGACAAGGCAAGTCGGCGTTTCTTTGTCCTCGATACCAATGTCCTTATGCACGACCCTGCCTCACTGTTTCGTTTTCAAGAACACGATATCTTTCTGCCAATGATGGTGTTGGAAGAGCTGGATCACCATAAACGCGGACCCTCGGAAGTAGCACGCAATGCCCGCCAGGCAAGTCGTTTTCTGGATGAGCTGATAGGTCAGTCGCAAAGTAATAGCATCGAATCTGGTATCGAACTCTCGCATCTGCACAATCAGCAAGCTACATCCGGTCGGCTCCATTTTCAGACCCGTTTGGCCGCTATGGAACTACCCAGCTCTCTGCCCGGTGGCAAGCCCGATAATGACATCCTTGGCGTCACACTGGCCTTGCAGGCCCAGCATCCTGAGCAAGCGGTAACGCTGGTTTCCAAGGACATCAATCTACGTATCAAGGCCACCATTCTTGGTGTGCATGCAGAGGATTACTACAACGACAAGGTATTGGACGATGCCAGTCTGCTCTACTCCGGCAAGAATGCCCTGGTCGACGATTTCTGGGTGCAGCACCAAAAAGACCTACCCTCCTGGACCGAACAAGGACGTACCTATTACCGCCTCAGTGGAGAAGATATTGCCGAATGGTATCCCAATCAATTCCTTTTTCATGAACATGATGGTTTCGAGGCAACAGTACGCTCAGTAGAAGACGGGCATGCGGTGATTGAAAACGTGCGGGACTATCGTGGTGCCAAGCATTCGGTATGGGGCATCTGTGCCCGTAACCGGGAACAAAACTTTGCCCTCAACCTGTTACTCGACCCGGAAATCGATTTCGTCACCCTGCTCGGTCATGCTGGCACAGGCAAGACCCTCCTTACTCTGGCAGCGGGTCTGAAACAGGTATTAGAGGACAATGTCTATGCCGAAATTATTGTTACCCGTGCGACGGTACCAGTCGGTGAAGACATAGGTTTCCTGCCCGGCACGGAAGAAGAGAAGATGACCCCATGGATGGGTGCCTTGATGGACAATCTGGAGGTCTTATCCGAGTCCAGTGAAGGTGGTAGCTGGGGACGCGCTGCCACCTCTGAGTT
>JAOUJT010000358.1 GCA_029883105.1 Gammaproteobacteria bacterium | reverse complement strand
TACACGCTTGGGCGTAGATAACGATGCCGTGGCCACCGTAAAGAATGGCTACCTGTTGTTTATCCAGATGGGCGAAGGGGCTACCGCAAACGGCACACCCATTCCCGGCGTGACTATAAACAGAGAAGACGGCGACACTCATAGCTTCCAGCGCACCAACAGCAAACAGAAGTACAGCGGGGTGAAGGCCAACTGGCTGGACACCAATACCGCCCAGGCACAAACGGTGATCGCAGGAGAGAACGGTACCTGCAAAGACCTGAAGAAAACCTACCCGACCGCAGAGGAAGCCCAGGCCGCCGCCGAGGCCGAATGGCGGCGTATACAGCGCGCCTCAGTGACCTTCAGCCTGACCCTGGCCATAGGCAGGCCGGAACTGATCCCGGAGCAGCCGGTGGCTCTGACGGGCTGGAAGGGGGACATTACCAGCCACGAATGGATGCTGGGGAACATAACGCACAATCTGGACGATGGGGGGCTAACGACAGCGGTGACGCTGGAACCTAGTATCTAGGTCAAGATTTCAGTTGCGGAACTAAAGAAAACTGTTGTATGGTCGTTACATAGTGTAAATATTTGTTAACAAATACGCATTTTGCTACAATCCGCCGCCAATTGGACCATACTTGAATTGGGCGGTGGCATCAGTGGATGATTTAACTAGGCGGACGGTTCTCGATATTTATCACGAGCTGTTGAAATCTTCGAACAGCGTCCTGCACAAGTGTACAAGGTTCAAAATTGAGCTGCTACAGCTGGAGAATCCCTCCATCAGTGAAATAGCAGAGCAGTTGTTGGAAGCCGCGTCCATTATTTGGACTATATCCGACGACTTCCCGGATGATGCCGAGGGCTACCATGTAGCGTCGAAGGCAAACGAATACGCTCAACAGGTAAAATTGATCGCGAAAGCGATTAAGCGTGAAGATCAAACCGAACTTGACCGGTTAGTGCAAGAGTTAAAAAGGAGGCCATTTTTATGACCACATTACAGAGAGCACGAAAAGCGCTGGCGATATTAAAAGACATTAATCGTAAGCTAAATGAGATGGATCTTCGATTGGAGAAGGCCTCTCAAGTAAAAGAAAAACAAGCTGCATAGACATGTCAAAAGCCCGCGAAAGCGGGCTTTTTTTATTCCCGAATATATCTCCTATAAATTCACAAAGATTTTTCCATCATCACACCCGTAGCAGCTACGCTTGAATGTGCATGCGAACAGCATGCTGTAGGATATATCCTATAGCGATGTAGGTAATCGCCTACAAATATATGAGAGGTGGATGGAAATGGATTTTGTCGAGCAGGGCATCGCATCGGCACGTCGGCTGTACGATGTGTTTTTGAAAGAACAGCCGGAACTGCAGAACGACGGCTTGCAAGGCTGGGTTGTGTACGCGTATATCGAGGGAAAGCCTACCCGATGGGGTGGGGGGGAGTTCCCGTCGATGTCTGTGGCTAATCAGGTTGCACTGAGGGAATTTGCGCCGGGGCAATACATAGTACAATGCGTCGATGATAAAAAAGACGACGCCCCTTTCGATTCCGTTACGGCTGAATGATGACGGCTCACAAGAGCCGATGTTGGTATCGCTTTCTCATAACAAGAAAGAAGTCCATGCTCTGGCCATCGCTGCCAATTTATCCCCGGTATGTTGGATATCGTATGACTTGGTGAGAGCCTTGCATCTGTTACCGCAAAATCTTGACGTGGACCCCAGAGGCAACCTGACCCCACGCTACCTGGTGGACATCACCATCCCGACACCGATAGGCAGCTCACTGCGCATTCGGCAGATGAAAGTGTTCCTGGACCCGAGAGAGGGCTTCCCTTATATCACCCTGGGGTCTGGTGTGTGTGACCCCTTTATGCTGATCCCACCAAAGAGACCCCGCTGACTACCTGCTCAGCGGACCACTCTTCTCGATTTTGTCTGCCGGGTGCAGCACATGCTCATCGGTTTGTGGATCCGCAATCTCTATGACTGAGCCCTCTTCATGGGTCTCTCCGGTGTGAACGATGCCAGCTATCAACACCAGCATGGCCGACTGTTGATCCATGGTTAAGCACCGAAACATCTCCAGCAGGTCCTCTTCATCATCTGTCAGGTGACGCGAGGCCTCCATCCTGGCCTTCAGTTCCATTATCTCATGATGACCTATGGCCTGGGGTGTGAGCCTCGATGGCCCCTCTTCCGGAAATAGGGCTGCGGCACCGATTTGGCTTCTGGCTATTTCATTAAACAGGCGCAGATCGACAATGCTGCGCTGGACAGGGTAATCCTCTAGCACCCGCAACACCGCTGGCCCTGCGATGGGTATCATCTCCATATCCATGAAGCGGGCTGTGGCGTCTTCGTACTTCACCGTCTCCGGACGCAGCAGCACCAGGCAGGCCATGGGACCTTGCTTCAGCTCTATCAGATGTATGGCCCAGGGATTGGTGCTCTTGGTCTCCAGCAGCTTGATCAGCAGCTCGGCACTTTCC
>JAOUJT010000357.1 GCA_029883105.1 Gammaproteobacteria bacterium | reverse complement strand
CAGGCCCCCCCCCCCCCCTAGTTCGAGGGATATGCCCAACAACTACCTTACGCTATGCTGCGAAGATAAATATTCGCTTGGGAGAAGAAAGATGAAAAGGAACCATGTATGGCTATTAGTTTTATCACTGCTTGCCCTGACCGCTTGTGAGCCACCACCAGTGACCGCTGAACTTACCACACAAGATGGGAGCACATTAAGCCTTGAATGCGCTGAGATTCCCTATATGGATGCAGCAGACTTTACCGGTGGCGGCATGTGCAATCAGCCACAACAGGCAGATTACGATATGATATCGGTGTTTGGTTATACCGATGGCGAACGGGTGGAGTGGCAGGTCCATGTAGCAAATGTCGTCACTGAAACCTATAGGTGTACGACAAGACCAGCTGACTATACTACGCCTGCCTGCCCAAGTGGCACAGTGAGCCACAATACCGCGACGGGTAGCTTTACCTTTACAGACCTTGTAATCCCTAGCACTGGTGGTCTGCCGGCGAAAGTACTTAGCGGCACATTGAATTACTTCCAGGGCTAGATAAGGGATGGTTTTGCTTTAATCCGCTGAACACCTGCTATTGTTGATATTATCACGATAGCAGGTGGGCACAGGGTTGATGTCAGGGACATGAAAGTCCGAAAACTTTTCCAGCTCCCCTAGTACGATCTCTTTAACGTTTGCCTATCAGTTCTATCTGATAGCCATCAGGGTCTTCAACGAAGGCGATGATGGTGGTGCCTGCATTCATGGGTCCTGCATCACGCAGGATCTTTCCACCGGCGTTACGGATCTCTTCTGTCGCCTGATAGACATCGTCGACCTCCAGGGCCAGATGGCCAAAGGCATTGCCAAGATCGTAACTCTCGGTGCCCCAGTTGTAGGTCAGCTCGATCACCGTATTGTCAGACTCGTTGCCATAGCCCAGAAAGGCAAGGGTAAACTCACCATCAGGGTATTCACTTTGTCGCAGCAGCGACATGCCCAGAACCTCGGTATAAAACCGGACGGAACGATTCAAATCACCAACTCGTAGCATGGTATGCAGGATGCGCATGGAACCCTCCCTGTAGGCTCGTAAAGTTATAGAGGATAAAACGAAAACCGGGTGACTCAGCACCCGGAAAAAATATTAGACGTATTAATTATTTCTTGCGTGCGGCGATGCGTAACCGCAAGGCATTCAGTTTGATGAAGCCTTCAGCATCCTGCTGGTTATAGGCACCTGCGTCATCATCAAAGGTGGCGATGTTGACATCAAACAGGCTGTCGCTACTGGACTCACGCCCTACAACAATGACGTTACCTTTATACAATTTCAAACGCACAGTACCATTTACTGTGACCTGAGAGGCATCGATCATCGCTTGCATCATCAGGCGTTCCGGTGACCACCAGTAACCGTTGTAGACCATACTGGCATACTTGGGCATCAGCTCATCCTTCAGGTGTGCCACCTCACGATCGAGGGTGATGGACTCGATGGCACGATGACCCTTGAGCATGATGGTACCGGCCGGGGTCTCATAACAGCCGCGTGACTTCATACCCACGTAGCGGTTCTCAACGATATCATCACGCCCGATACCATTCTCTCCACCTAACTTATTCAAATAGACCATCACCTGTGCAGGCGTCATGGACTCGCCATTGATGGCAACGATATCACCCTTGGCATAAGACAGTTCAACATAACAGGCCTGATCCGGTGCTGCTTCAGGCGAGACACTCCAGCGCCACATGGCATCTTCGGGCTCTGCCCATGGGTCCTCCAAAATACCGCCTTCGTAGGAGATGTGCAGCAGGTTGGCATCCATGGAATAAGGCGACTTTGTGCCGGCCTTCTTGAAGTCCACGGGGATATTGTGCTGCTCTGCGTAGCTCATCAGCTTTTCACGTGAATTCAGATCCCATTCACGCCACGGGGCGATGACCTTGATCTCGGGGCTAAGGGCATAGGCTCCCAGCTCAAAACGCACCTGATCATTTCCCTTGCCGGTAGCGCCATGAGAGATGGCATCGGCCCCGGTTTCCGCAGCGATCTCTACCAGGCGTTTAGCGATCAGGGGACGGGCGATGGAGGTGCCCAGCAGGTATTCGCCTTCATAGATGGTGTTGGCGCGGAACATGGGAAAGACGTAGTCGCGGGCATACTCTTCGGTCAGATCCTCAACGAAGATATCCTTCACACCCATGGCCTCGGCCTTTGCGCGTGCCGGTTCTACCTCTTCACCCTGGCCGATGTCGGCGGTAAAGGTCACCACCTCACAGTTGTACTCATCCTGCAACCACTTGAGGATGATGGAGGTATCCAGGCCACCAGAATAGGCCAAAACCACTTTTTTAACGTCTTTTACCGACATTTACGTCTCTCCCGACAGGGCGATATCCAAAATGATATCTGAAAAATGAAAAACGCCCACCGATTTCTCGATGGGCGCCATATTCTATCAGGGCCGGAGCGATGTGTAACGCGCAGCTAGCGTATCAGCTCCA
>JAOUJT010000356.1 GCA_029883105.1 Gammaproteobacteria bacterium | reverse complement strand
TTGTTATATAAATAGTGTGACATCCGCTTTTTGTGCCTCGGGCAGAAAACTGGCAGCCCCCACCCACTCCTTCACCTCAGGGATAAACTCCTCGTAGTCATAGCCAAACAGATCCACCGTCATCTGACAGGCCACCAGTTTCACCTCCGCCTCGGCGCATATCTCTCGCAACTCTTCGATACTGGCGACGCCCTTATTTCTCATGGTCTTTTTCATCATCGAAGTGGCAAAGTTTTCGAAGCCAGGTATGTTGCTGGAGACAAGATTGGGGATATTCCAATTGATACCCTTAAACCATTGAGGGCCAAACGGCATCTTCATCGGCATGGCAGGATTGCCCTGCGGAGAGATCTCCAGTTGCAAATCCTTTTTCAACAGATTGAGTCCATAAAAGGTAAAGAAGATCGATACATTCCAACCCAGTGCGGAAGCGGTGGAGGCAAGGATGAAGGGTGGATAGGCCATATCCAGTGTGCCCTTGGTGGCGATGATGGCCATGGAGGGGGTGTGATTGGCCTCCTTTTCCGCCAGTTTTTCCTCCAGCCTTTGATCGAACCAGGCATTGAGTTGGGCGCTGTTCATATTCTGGCTGTCACTGCTCATGCTATCTACTCCTGCAATAATCAGACGGTCGTCTTGTTGAGGATAATACATTCGTCTGACTATTCAAGTTTTTCGCATAAATAGCGTGATTTGCCGCTAATAACCTCAAAGCCTGAAATTTAGGGCATAAAAAAGGGCAGCTTTCGCTCCCCCTTTTAGTTGAAATATAACTGTAGATTCAGTCAGTTAACTCCACCACCAGCATGGTTCCATCCACTCCGGTAACCACGATCTGACTATTGATGTCACAGTCTGTGCCGCGGATCTTCCAGGTTGTGTCATCCACCTTAATCTTGCCGTTGCCATTAACAATGGGCTCCTGCAAGGTAAACGTGCGCCCAATGTACTGTGAGCCACGCCGGTTAAGGGTTGGTTGATCGGTCTGCACCGGATGTTTGCCCTGATACAGCCTCCAGACCACGATACTGGCCACCGAGAAGATGGAAAATATCAGTACCTGGTAGGTCCAGCCCATATCCACAAACAGATAGACCAACAAACCAACCAAAACGGCCGAGATACCCATCCACATAAAGAAGGTGCCGGGGATAAAGATCTCCAGGACAAGAAGGGCTACAGCGGCGATCCACCAGTGCCAATGCGTTATTTCTTCCATCACGGCTCCTCTAGTCCTTGGCCACTTTTTTCGCCAGTTCGGCGATACCACCGATGGCGCCGATCACACTGGCGGCTTCCAGTGGCATCAGCACCAGCTTTTCGTTGGGGCTGGTGGCAATGGCTTGCAAGGCTTCAACATATTTTTGTGCGACGAAATAGTTGATGGCGCTGATGTCGCCCTTGGCGATGGCCGCAGAGACGACTTCTGTGGCCTTGGCCTCGGCCTCGGCCAGACGTTCGCGTCCTTCCGCCTCGCGATAGGCGGCCTCCTTCTTGCCCTCCGCCTCCATGATCGCCGCCTGTTTTTCCCCATCGGCCTTGAGGATGGCCGACTGCTTCATACCCTCGGCTTCCAGGATAGAGGCACGCTTTTCACGTTCGGCCTTCATCTGTCGACCCATCGCCTCCACCAGATCAATGGGCGGACTGATGTCCTTGATCTCGATACGGGTAACCTTCACGCCCCATGGCGTTGTGGCATCGTCCACCACCGTCAACAACTGGGCATTGATGGTATCGCGCTGGGACAACAACTGATCCAGATCCATGGAACCCATGACGGTACGGATATTGGTCATGGTGAGATTGAGGATCGCCAGCTCCAGGCGGTTGACTTCGTACGCAGCCTTGGCCGCATCCAGCACCTGAAAAAACACCACGCCGTCGACCCTCACCATGGCGTTGTCCTTGGTGATGATCTCCTGCGACGGTACATCCAGTACCGTCTCCATCATATTCATTTTTGAGCCGATGCGATCCACAAAGGGGATGATGAGATTTAGCCCCGGCGGTAGGGTACGTGTATAGCGACCAAAGCGTTCAACGGTGTATTCCATTCCCTGGGTGACGGATTTGACCCCCATCAACACCAGCGCCACGGCCAGAGCGAATACGATTAGTACAAACGTCTCAAAGCTGAAAAACATATGACCTCCGGTCTCTTTTGTTCTCTCCGACAGAGCATACCATTAAAGTGACCGCGATTCGGTGCACACCTGCAGCCATCCAAGTCATGGACGGTATTCGCAATGATGTAGCGCACACATATTCCAGGCACAAAAAAGCCGGTATAAATAAAATACCGGCTTTTCGTCAGACCTGTGGTCTTTACACCTTAAAGCGACTCACACCTTGTGCCAGCTGTTCTACCACCTGTTGCATATCCTGGGTGGCCGATGCCATCTCCTCGGTTGCCCCTGCAGTTTGAATGCCGATGTCGCGTATGGTTGATATATTGCGGCTGATCTCTTCGGTGACCGCGGTCTGTTCCTCTGCGG
>JAOUJT010000084.1 GCA_029883105.1 Gammaproteobacteria bacterium | reverse complement strand
CCTTAAAAATTACTTGGTTGCTCTGTTCAGCTACCATACTGCTCTTTTCAGAGATATGAGGAGCGATCAGGACTTTCAGCATGCGTTCTTCATTCATGCCAGAACCTCCTCAAGCTTCTTAATTGCTGAACTGGTCATAACAATTTTGTCATAACCAACGAGACTAACAGGATCAATCGCTGCGATATCGCAAACACCAACCTTATAGAGATTACGTGATGCCAGGTAGAGGTTTTCGCTTACCTCTTCGGTCACGATCAATACATCAGTCAGATTCAACTTATTCAGCTTTTCTGCCAATTCTTTAGTCTTCGGCGCTTCCATTTCGAAGTTATCGATCAGGATCAAACGTTCTTGACGAATAAGTTCGGAAACAATAGATCTCATCGCACCACGATACATCTTGCGGTTGATCTTTTGCTCATAGTTACGAGGTGTCGCAGCAAAGGTTTTGCCGCCCCCGCGCCAGATTGGGCTGCGGATGGTACCGGCACGTGCACGGCCAGTACCTTTCTGATTCCAAGGCTTGGCACCACCACCACGAACCTGGGAGCGGGTTTTCTGTGCCTTGGTACCAGAGCGTGCACCATTCATATAAGCAACCACCACCTGATGAATCAGGCTTTCGTTGAAGTCACGAGCAAATATGCTGTCAGACAGTTCAACAGAACTCTTGGATTCGTTGCCGCTTGCTGTAATTAGATTTAATTCCATCGTCTATCCCCTTATGCCTTAACCGCAGGACGAACGACTAGATCACCACCCTTGGCACCAGGCACATTGCCCTTTACCAGGATGAGGTTACGCTCAGCATCCACACGAACCACTTCCAGGTTCTGTGCAGTAACCGTTACGTTACCCATTTGACCAGACATTTTCTTGCCTTTAAATACACGTCCAGGAGTTTGGTTCTGACCGATAGAACCATTAGAACGATGCGAAAGAGAGTTACCGTGTGTGGCGTCTTGCATAGAGAAATTGTGGCGCTTTATGCCGCCAGCAAAACCCTTACCGATAGACGTACCACGTACATCTACGATCTGTCCGGCATCAAAGATATCCACCTTGATTTCCGAACCTGCTTGCAAGTCTTCGCCTTCGCCATCGGCTAAGCGGAATTCCCACAGACCACGACCTGCTTCGACACCCGCTTTCGCAAAGTGACCCGCAGAAGGTTTGTTAACACGGTTAGCCTTACGGCTGCCTGTAGTGACCTGAACAGCACGATAGCCGTCAGTCTCTACGTTTTTGATCTGAGTGACGCGATTCGGTTCAACTTCTATGACAGTCACGGTCACAGAAGCGCCTGCCTCTGTAAACACGCGAGTCATACCAACCTTGCGTCCAACTATACCAATAGTCATCTCACAACCTCATGCGCAGATAGGATGTCCTGCGCGCTAATTTTTGCTTACTTAGACTCGTTTATCTGACTAGTTCAGTTTTATCTGAACATCAACGCCAGCAGACAGGTCCAACTTCATAAGAGCATCTACAGTCTTGTCAGTAGGATCGACAATATCCATCAGACGCTTATGGGTGCGTAGTTCATACTGATCACGTGCATCTTTATTTACATGCGGTGAAGTCAGTACAGTAAATCGCTCCATTTTAGTCGGGAGCGGGATGGGGCCTTTTACATGAGCCCCGGTACGCTTCGCAGTCTCAACGATTTCTTTCGCCGACTGATCAATCAGTCGATGATCGAAAGCTTTAAGACGTATGCGGATTGTTTGATTTGGCGTGGCCATATATCTTACTCGATTATCTTGGACACAACGCCCGCACCAACTGTGCGGCCGCCTTCACGAATTGCAAATCGCAGTCCTTCTTCCATCGCGATAGGTGCGATCAAAGTTACTGTCATTGCAACGTTATCTCCAGGCATTACCATTTCGGTTCCTGCTGGGAGATCACATGCGCCCGTTACGTCTGTGGTTCGGAAATAAAACTGTGGGCGATATCCATTAAAAAATGGAGTATGTCGACCACCTTCTTCCTTGCTCAGTACGTAAACTTCGCATTCGAAATTGGTGTGCGGCTTGATGGAACCCGGCTTCGCTAATACCTGACCACGTTCTACATCTTCTCGCTTGGTACCACGAACCAGAATGCCCACGTTGTCGCCGGCCTCTCCTTGGTCCAGCAGCTTACGGAACATTTCCACACCGGTAACGGTGGTAGTTTGCGTATCTTTGATGCCGACGATTTCGATCTCTTCGCCAACCTTGATGATTCCACGCTCGATTCGTCCGGTTACTACCGTACCACGACCAGAGATAGAGAAGACGTCTTCGATAGGCATCAGGAATGCACCATCAACCGCGCGCTCTGGATCTGGGAAGTACTCGTCCATCGCATCAACCAGTCTTTCGATGGCCGGTACGCCGATATCAGAGGTATCGCCTTCCAGTGCCTTCAGCGCAGAACCGATTACGATCGGCAGGTCGTCGCCTGGGAAGTCGTAGTCAGACAGCAACTCACGAATTTCCATCTCAACCAATTCCAGAAGCTCGGCGTCGTCAACCATGTCTGCCTTGTTCATGAACACCAGCATGTTGGGTACGCCAACCTGGCGGGACAACAGGATGTGCTCACGAGTCTGTGGCATGGGGCCGTCTGCGGCAGATACTACCAGAATTGCGCCGTCCATCTGGGCGGCACCGGTAATCATGTTCTTAACGTAATCCGCGTGCCCAGGGCAATCGACGTGTGCATAGTGACGCTTGGTGGACTCATATTCTACGTGTGCGGTAGAAATGGTGATTCCACGTGCGCGCTCTTCCGGTGCACTGTCGATGTTCGCGTAGTCTTTGAACTCACCACCGAACTTCTCCGCCATACACTTTGTGATGGCTGCAGTCAGGGTGGTCTTACCATGGTCAACGTGACCGATGGTGCCTACGTTTAGATGCGGTTTACTACGTACAAACTTTTCCTTGGACACTGTAAACTCCTCCAGCAAATATCAAAAAAACACTACGACATTACCCAGAACATATATGGAGCCCATGGGCGGAATTGAACCGCCGACCTCATCCTTACCAAGGATGCGCTCTACCCCTGAGCTACATGGGCGAATCTCTCTGGTTTGGAGCGGGTGATGGGAATCGAACCCACGTATTCAGCTTGGAAGGCTGAAGTTCTACCATTGAACTACACCCGCAGATCCTGTTTTATCGCCTTCGTACCCTTAGTACATACAACGGCAAGCAAACTAAATATGGTGGAGGGGGGTGGATTCGAACCACCGAAGGCAGAGCCGTCAGATTTACAGTCTGATCCCTTTAGCCACTCGGGAACCCCTCCAAAATCGAGCCGGCTATTTTGCTAAACTCAGTACTATATGTCAAGTTAGCAGCCGTTCGAGAGCGCCATAGTATATGGATAAACTTCCCGTAAGACAAAAACTATTTTGATTTATTTGCTCACTCGGTTACGCCCAGCGGCTTTGGCGCGATACAAAGCCTTGTCTGCCTGCTCCATTACGTCGATTGTTCCCTGATTTTCGGCACGCTGCGATACACCGAAACTGGCGGTTATGCTGACGTATTTGTCTGCTGCTTTACGTCCCCGCTTCTCCTCAGCGTGATCTGATGGCCTTCCCTTACCTCTAATGGCAAATTTTGAGTCGGCAATATCCATACGTACTGCCTCTAGATATGGCAGTACCTCTTCGACACTCTTTGCAGAGAAAATAAAGGTGAATTCCTCACCACCATAGCGATAGGCCTTGCCACCACCACCGACCTTACGCATCTTACCGGCAACAAAGCGCAACACCTGGTCCCCTATATCATGGCCATAGGTGTCGTTAAATTTCTTAAAATGGTCGATGTCGAGCATTGCCAGGGTGTAATTTCCTGATAGACGAGCCAGATGCTCCTGCAAAGCCCTGCGGCCGGGCAGGCTTGTCAGTTCATCCAGATAGGCCATACGATATGAATCAAACAGGATAACCAGCCCCAGAGTCAGAGGCATCATACTTATATATATGATGTTATCCGTGCCCGTAGTATCCGTATGTAAGACGACCGTTAACAATACCAGCACACTAACAATGCCACTTTCCTGCCATGACTCCCGCTTTACCGCTATCCCATAGCTCACTGCTATCGCAATAAAGATCACCAACTGAGACAGTTGACCAAAGGGACTGCTCGACAGCGCCAGTAAGTCCAGCCAGACCAACTGTAAAATCGTGTAGCCCCCCGATGGCTGCTGTGTCAGAAGTAAAACAACCAGTAAGGCCTGTAGCACTATGGCACCTAGTCTGATGATGCTCGATATGGACCACACTCCACGTTCTTTATATATAGTGAAGAACAGGACGTTTAGTGGCCAAAATAACGCCAGCAGGGGGAGAAACGCGCTAAACCACCCAGCGCCAGAATAGGTGCGCAGAATCCAGTATGAAAATATTGATAGCAATGTGAGTTGCGCAATTCTTGAGCGATGAAAGCTCAGGGCAAGCAAGACAACAACACTGCTAAGTACGTATGGGAGTAGCGGAAGAAAACCCAATAAGCTCTGCGGCATATGGGAAACATAACGGGACAGTAAAAATGCTGCGATCAATACAAGGAGAGAAAGCGTTAGGGGCCTGAACAATTTCAAGTCACTGTCCCATCATGGGAGAAATATGGTGCCGGCACCACGAATCGAACGCGGGACCTACTGATTACAAGTCAGTTGCTCTACCAACTGAGCTATGCCGGCTGAAGGTGCTATATACTATAAAATCCGTGGTGCTTTGGCAATTAACAAACACACTTTATTAGCTATCTATTGTCGCTCATTTGCTAAATTTTCGTGACTTTCTCTTTAGCTTAACTCAGGTATCTCGTATTTACTGGAATGATAACTTCAGGCACTATTTATTTGCATTCTAGGGTACACTTAGCATTCAGGTATGCGCTGTTCGTGCCGCCATAGTGCTGGCATCTCAAACCTATTTAGAGCCCGCTTAACCCATGCAGCATAATCGATTTTATCGAATATTTAGATTTCTAGTCAGTGGTGGGGCAGCGACGCTAATTCACTTCTCTGTCATGGCAATACTCATATATTTTGGCCTCTTAGCAATATATGCCACCATGCTGGGAGCCATCGCCGGAGCGGCTAGTAATTATCTATTGCAATATCATTACACATTTCGTTCTGAACGTTCACACCGTAAGTCCGCAATGGAATTCTTATTTGCCAGCCTACTGGCTTGGCTGTCCAATGTCATACTTTTCGTTATCGCCCACCAATTTATAGGTGTGGACGTCATAACCGCGCAATTACTTGTTACCGCTATAGTTACAGTACAGAACTACTTCATATATAAACTTGTTTTCCATGCTCAGGTGAGCGCAAATTCATACGACCATGAAAATCAATCACACAGACTATGAGCAGATTATGAAAAATCAAATCGACATTTCAGTCATCATTCCCATGTACAACGAAAGTGAAGTCTTGCCGATCTGCTATGAGCGAGTAAGTACGGTGTTGAACTCACTAAATCGTAGCTATGAAATCGTCTTTGTTGATGATGGCAGTAGAGACGATAGTGCAACTATAGTACGGCAACTCACAAACGATATGCCTTCGATAAAATTGGTATCCCTAAGTCGTAACTTTGGTAAAGAGGCAGCATTAACTGCCGGCATTGACTATGTGAGTGGTTCTGCCGTTATTATCATCGATGCAGATCTACAAGATCCACCTGAGCTGATTCCTGCAATGGTTGAGGCCTGGGAACGTGAAGATGTCGATGTCGTGCTGATGCGAAGGAAATCTCGCGAGGGAGAAAGCATCGTGAAAAAAATCACCGCCTTTCTATTTTACCGAATACTTAATCTCATCAGTGATTTTTCGATCCCCACCGACACCGGCGATTTTCGTCTCATGAGTCGAAAAGCTATTGAAGCGGTCAAGGATATGCCTGAGCGAAATCGCTATATGAAAGGAATTTTATCTTGGGTGGGTATGGATACAGTGATAATTGAGTATGACCGACCTACGCGTGTGGCCGGCACCGTACAGCAGAACTACTTCCGTTTATTAGGCTTGGCTATTCAGGGAATAACCTCATTTTCTATCGCCCCTTTGCGCTTCGCAATCTTTCTTGGTCTAGTCTCTGCCACTCTCGGTGCGAGCTATGGTGTGTGGATTATTATTAAAGCTGTTATGTGGGGAGACGCGGTTCAAGGCTACCCATCAATGATTGCCATCATCACATTCCTAAGTGGCACACAGCTTTTCACAATAGGTATTCTTGGTGAGTATGTTGGTAAAACCTATATAGAGTCTAAGCAACGCCCTAACTATCTAGTCAAAAAGGTAGACTCCAGCACTAATTTACAATCAACTGAAAATAAGAACGAACTCTAATGTTTCAAAAATCAAATAGAACGCTATTTATAATTATCGCTGTGATCTTAGTATCACGCTTTATCTCAATGATCCTAGTCCCCTATGGTGACACTACGGAAGCCCGTTACGGTGAAATGGCCAGAATCATGTCAGAAACAGGTGACTGGATAACGCCATTTTATGACTATGGCGTCCCTTTTTGGGGGAAACCACCACTGTCGTTCTGGAGTCAGGCGATTTTCTTTAACATTTTTGGTATTCACGAGTTTTCTGCGAGATTCCCATCATGGCTAGCAAGTCTAGGAATTATTGTAATCCTTTATAAACTAACGGCAATTGTCTATCGACCTTCCATAGCATTAATCTCTGTGCTTATTTTTAGCAGCTCATTTATCGTTTATCTGATGTCGGGAGCCGTGCTTACAGATCCATATTTAGCGTTAGGCACCACACTGTCATTGGCAGCCTTTACCATCATCCTACAGGGGAATACTTCATACTGGCGCTACTTATTCTTTATTGGCATATCGTTAGGCATGTTGGCCAAAGGTCCCGTAGCATTAATATTGATCGGTGGACCTATAGGTATTTGGTTACTCATGTCACCACGGCGCTGGTCAAGCTTAAGCAAACTCCCCTGGCTAAGTGGCACTCTACTCGTCGCTATCATCGTATTACCATGGTACATCGCTGCAGAGATGAAGACTCCTGGCTTTCTTGAATACTTCATTCTTGGTGAGCATTACTATCGTTTTGTAGATCCTGGCTGGGCTGGTGATCTTTATGGGACAGCACATAAACAGACACACGGGACTATTTGGTTATTGTGGATACTTGCGGCCTTTCCGTGGAGTATATTTGCGATTTACTTGCTGATTAAAAATCTCATTAGCTCAGAGAGATATCAAAGTTCTATTGCAGTACTTAAAAATGAAACCTTATCATTATTAGTGATATGGGCAATATTTCCGATGCTATTCTTCACCATGGCCGGAAACATATTAATTACCTATACGCTACCCGCCATACCACCACTGTCGATTTTATTAGCGTTGAAACTAGCTGCTCTAAAAAAACCTTACCATGAAGGCACTCAACAAATAAAATTATTAATTACAGCACTTTTTGTTCCAATGCTAGTTTTAACCATGACCATGTACGTTGTTAATCATCCAAGCAGCTATCCTAGCGAAAAAGAACTCATCCACAAATATAAGACTGTTTCTAATAATAACACTGCACTTGTTTTTATTACTGAAGCATCATTTTCTGCACGCTTTTATTCCAGGTCTAGGATAGAAATACTTGATCCTCAGAATCTGAAATATTTTATTAATAAAAATAAAGATAAAACCTTATACTATGTAGCCACTGATAATTTTTATACAAAGTTCACTAACCACACAAAAACCAAACTAATATACGAAAGTTATGACTATGTATTATTTACTATTCTATAGCGTCATACGGAAAAGAAATTATTGACAGTTTCCTTGCTCAACTTTTGTATCCGTCATTCCCTTGCTCAATGACATCAATAGAGATTCGTCTACTTTCTGACCATCTTTATATTTAAGATCTATCCAATATAGGCTTTTGTTGGCCGTAACCATGCTCGTTTGTGGCGTAAATCCGGAATCTTCTAGCTTCTTAAGACGCTTATCGGCTCCAGGTTTTGTTGAAAAAAGACCTACCGATATAACTATATTGGTTGCACTTCTTTTTATTAATTGTGTATCTTTAACCCCCTTTGAAACCAATCTGCTTATGGCTTTCTTTGCTTCATCTTCTGACTTATAGCCACTGAGATATATCCAGTGTGAGGGAATTTTGTTAATGGTTTTCCTAACCTTAATGATATCCAGGTCCATAGAACGTATATGTTTACTGAGACGATCGATGTGAGCCTTTTTCTTTATCGGCCCAATCACATAACAATACTTACTATCCATCTTTGTTGCAGATTCAGTGTTCGTCTTGGCAGAGGTCTGTAGTTCAGCCGGTTTTTTGATCGATGCATTATCTATAGATCTCGGTTCTAATATTTTAGCTTCTACTTGTATTTTATCATCCGTAAGCGGTTTATCCGGCATTTCACTCGTTGTATCTGTTTTCCTACTTCCTGGTATATTTTTCTCAGTTTCTCCACCTACAATACCAAGTAATTCTTTCCTTTCTTCACTCAAATCAGATAACAAAACTAATGTATCGTACTCGTGTCCGTCCACCAGCTCATTTTCAATATCGCTATCAGCACCAGGAATATAATAATATTGCCAGGCAAAATAGCCTCCATTAATAAGTAGTAGTAGTACAATTATCCATCTCATTACCATTCCCCTAAGATTTTCTCGCATACATGTTAAGTGTGGGCAAGGTGCATCGCATAAACATAGCCACTGACCAATGTTATAAATTGGATCATATCTTTATTCAATGTGCGCGTAGACTTATTTCTCCACTTTGAAATGTTCGTCGCCTTCCATCTTTTAAGTCAAGCAATAGACTTCCATGCTCATCAATGCCGGCGACTTTTCCTTTGATCGTTTGATTAGGAAAGGTCAATTCTACAACTTCATTGAAATATGCATCATGTGACTGCCATTCTTGTATCATGGAAGACATACCTTCAGATTCATACATATGAAAGTACTTTGCAACCTGTGTCAATATTTCAGCTGCCAGTAAGTTGCGAGATATGAGTTTGCCGCTCGCTTTTGAAATATCAGTATATGGTTGATTTATACTTTCTTCAGAATTCTCTGGCATATCAACATTCACACCTATACCGATAACTAAAATCTGGTCGCCATGAGCTTCACCATTTAATTCTAGCAATATACCGGCCAGTTTTTTTCTATTCCAAAGTACATCATTTGGCCACTTTAACCCAACATTGTTAATTCCGAGTAGTTCCAGTGATTTCGCCAAGGCAAGAGCCGTAACAAGACTAAACCCTGGAACTGCTTGCGGGGATTGCTTATGTCGCCATGTAAAGGATAGATACAGATTACTGCCAAACGGAGAATACCAAGCCCTACCTCGACGACCTCGTCCATGTGTCTGGTGTTCTGTTAGGCATACTTGAGATATGTCATTAAAATCTTGCTTGATATATTTAAGTAAAAAATCGTTTGTAGATGACAATTCGAAATGTGATTGTATTTGAAACTTATCTCGAAGTGCTGGTGGAATATTTTTCAGAATTAGTGTTTTATCAAGTAGTTCCATCTTACGTGGTAATCGATAACCTTTACCTCGGACTGAATGGATATCCAGCCCTTTTTTTCGCAATGAATGTATTGCTTTCCAAACGGCGGCTCGAGAAATGCCCAGTAACTCAGCAAGCTCTTCACCAGAGTGAAAGTTGTTATCTCTTAATAAGATAACGACTGAATTAGTAGTAGACATCAACTAGTGTCTAAAATTTACTAAAACAAAAACAACAGACCATATCGTCCGTATTTATTGTTTGAACTTTTCAAACACAAGAGAAGCATTTGTTCCACCAAAGCCAAAACTATTCGACATCACCCGGTTAAGGGTGACATTATCTATACATTCTGTGACGATTGGCATCCCTTCTGCGTCTGGATCCAGATCATCTATGTTTATAGATGGCGCTATGAAGTTATTTTCCACCATCAATAGGCTGTATATCGCCTCATTGACACCAGCAGCACCTAAAGCATGACCCGTTAATGATTTAGTAGACGCGATTTTTGGTGTTTTGTCCGCAAAAACCTCTCGAATTGCCTGTAACTCTTTGGTATCACCAACGGGA
>JAOUJT010000083.1 GCA_029883105.1 Gammaproteobacteria bacterium | reverse complement strand
CACAATAGGATTGCTGTTGCAGCCACGAACCCACACGTCTCTGTCCACTGGCGAGAAACTCACGCAGTCCATCCTCCAGTGAACATTTAATCAGGCTAATAACATAGTGTGAGCGGGTTTTACTGGCGGCGATGGCGACATCGACCTGTTCGGTTTGCAGCGCAGCAAGGAGTCGGGGGATAAGCTCATGAGGCAGATGGGGGGTGTCACAGGGAAGGCAGAGCAGGTAGTTAGAGTGACAGTGCTTCATAGCCTCTAACACTCCGGATAAGGGACCATGCAAGACAAACTCCTTATCCTCAAAGACTTCGCCATAGTGCTGATAGCGATACTGATTACGATTGGCGCTGATGGCGATATGTTGTAGTCCCGCTGGTAGTCGGCTTAAAACATGTTCGATCAGTGGTTTGCCCTGGTATACAGTAAGGCCTTTATCTTCACCACCCATGCGGCGGCTTTCACCACCGGCAAGAATGATGACACTTATTTGACTGAGATCGGGCATATGCAGGGTCATGGTTAATACAATTCGAGATTATACAACGAAATCAAACGAACAGGACGATGCCTTAGCGGTTTGGCTAGGGCAAGAAGAGAGACTCCTCTGTGCAAAATGCTACATCGGTATTATGCTGAAGTTACTTTAAAAAGGACATTGTCTATGAAACATTACTTTTTGCTCCCCGTCATGATCATGTTGATCTCTCTGCCCGCTGCCGCTGCCATTATTGGTGAAGAGGTGAGTTATCAGGCTGGGGGAGAGACGATGAAAGGATACCTGGCCTATGATGACAGTCTTGGCAAACGCCGTGGGGGTATTCTGGTGGTGCATGAATGGTGGGGACATAACGATTATGCCCGTATACAAGCCCGTAAATTAGCGAAATTGGGTTACACCGCACTGGCCGTGGATATGTATGGCAACGGCAAGCAAGCGGCACATCCCAAGGATGCTGCGGCCTTTTCATCAAAGCTGAAAAATAACCTGCCTTTGATGCAAGAGCGTTTCAAAGCAGCTAAAAAGCTACTGAAAGATCATGACACGGTATTAAATACCAGGATTGCCGCTATTGGTTACTGCTTCGGTGGCGGCGTGGTATTGGAGATGGCTCGGCAAGGGGAGAAGCTCAAGGGCGTGGTAAGTTTTCACGGTTCGCTAGCTACCAGGCAGCCGGCCAAAAAAGGCAAGGTACGGGCAAGGATTTTGATATTGAATGGTGAAGCAGATCCGTTCGTGAAAGCAGAGCATATCATCACATTTAAACAGGAAATGGAACAGGCTGGGGTTGATTATACCTACGTCTCCTATCCCGATGCCAAACATGCTTTTACCAATCCCGGGGCCACCTATTTAGGTAAAAAGTTTGGCCTCCCGCTGGAATACAATCTGCATGCGGATACCCAGTCCTGGAAGGAGCTGGAGAGTTTTCTTAGTGAGATTCTTCATTAGAATTGTGACATAAGTCATTGTATGGATGGGACACAGTCATATATTAGCAGTATCTTATTGTTATTCTATTACAGTTCTTGAGGCTACATGCCGATTAATACCTTATATGAGGTATTGCAGGCTCCATGAAGGAGTCATACGCTTATGTTAATGGATTAAGATTAATAATGGATAGTTCCTTATGTACAAGATCTATATAGCCAGGCAAGCCATCTACAAGAAGAATCTTGATATCTTCGGTTATGAGTTGCTGGCGAGAAGTGATGATAGTAGTAATATCAACACACTCCCTTCGGATCTTGCTACCGCTCGCGTTCTTAGTGAAGTTTTCAACCAGTTCGGTCTGGATAATATCGTAGAAGGTCATGCGGCCATTCTTAAGCTCTCCAAGCGCAGCTTACTGGAAGGGGTCATCGATGGATTACCCAGAACCAAAGTGATGCTTGAGCTTGACGATAGCTTTGTCGATGATGATGTGATTATGGAAGAGATACGACAACTAAAGAGTGAAGGTTCGTATTTTATTTATAACAACTATACGCTGAGTTCTAACGCCGAAAAACTTCTGCCTTACTGTTCTGTGGTAAAAATTGATGTGAAAAGTGCCGATGAATTTATCCTTCAGCATCTGATAGAACAGCTGCAACCATTCAAGGTCAAACTTCTTGCCGATAAGGTTGAGGACTATGAATCTCTAGAGATGTGCAAGCGTCTAGGTTTCGTACTATTTCAGGGTTATTTTCTCTATGAGCCACAGACCCTAAAGTCTCATGGTATGGAAACAACAAAAACGAATTTGATACAGCTGCTCAAAGAGTTGAATGATCCTAATATTACAGTAGAAGAGTTGGATGAGCTCATCAGTCGTGATGTAACATTAAGTTACAAGCTTTTGCGTTACCTGGAATCGGCCTCCGTTATGGTAAAAAGTCGAGTGTCGACAATTCGAAATGCAATTGTCTATTTAGGTATGGATGTCATTCGAAACTGGGCCAATATCATTGCCTTATCCAGTATGACTGACAAACCTGCTGATCTGATCAATACCTCGCTGGTACGGGCAAAGATGTGTCAATTACTGGCGCAGAAGGTAGATTCTGAAGATCCAAACAGCTACTTTCTTGCAGGACTGTTTTCTACGCTGGATGCGATTCTGGATATGAACATGGACGACATCATTAAGAGCATGCCACTTAGTGACAATGTGCGTGCCGCTTTATTGAATAAGGATGGCGAGATCGGTGAGATTTTGCAGATGATACTCCACTATGAACGCGGTGATTGGGATTTCGTTGAGGACAGTGAAACGGATGCCGCCGAAACCAGCCAGGCCTATTTACAATCGATTCAATGGGCGGAGCACTTTCACAGCTCTGTCGCCTAATAAGAAATTACCTGTACGAATCCTCAAAGCTGTTACAATCTACGATTATGTGTAACAGCTTGTTTAAGGCCGCGCAGGCCTGCCTTGGCGCGCAATCCATTGAAGAGAAAGTTGCTCTGACCCAGGCCAGTGCCGAATTATGGCGGCATGGTGAGCTCTGCTTGGGGGATGATGAGCCACCACTGCCGATTGGAGACCCCGGCCGTCCTGCCACACCTGTTCTGGTCGCACCTCGAGACCTGCATGCGCGCAAACTCAGTAGCCTGGAGGGCCAGGCAGCCCTTATTCATGCCATCTGTCACATTGAATTCAATGCCATAAATCTGGCCTGGGATGCGGTGTATCGTTTTCGTGATTTGCCCACAGAGTTTTACCATGACTGGGTGAAAGTCGCTGACGAGGAGGCCTATCATTTCACTCTATTACGTGAGCATCTGCGTAGTTTTGATTATGATTACGGTAATTTTGATGCGCACAATGGTTTATGGGAGATGGCGCAACAAACCGCACACGATCCTCTGATCCGTATGGCTCTGGTGCCTCGAGTTCTGGAGGCCAGGGGGCTGGATGTAACCCCTGGAATAATGGCAAAATTACGTGGTATCGGTGACTTGAAGGCCGTATCCATTTTGGAAATTATTTTTCGTGATGAGATAGGACATGTAGAGATAGGTTCGCGCTGGTTTGAGTATTTATGTCAACAGCGGAAGTTGGAACCAACGTCCACATTTAGGGAATTAATAGAAGAATATATGAAAGGCTCTTTAAAAGGGCCGTTTCACAAAGAAGCGCGCCTGAAAGCAGGTTTTAGTGAAGAAGAATTGGCCTATCTGGAAGGCATGGGATGAGGAGTAAAGAGTGAAAAGATTATTGGTATTAAGTTTGGTCGTATTATTGACGGCTTGTAGTGAGGAAGAACCGGTTACGCGTATAGTATTTGCTGAAATGGATAGCGCAAGCGAACCTTATATGAGTCGAGCCATTATAACACCAGATTATCTGCGTATGGATTACAACAAGGATGATGATGACTTTATTCTATTTGAACGTAAAACGGGCATTATTTACAGTATCGTCCACGGTGAAAAAAATATCGTTGTCGTTAAACCACTCGCTGTAAATATCAAGACACCCATAGAACTGAATATTGAAGTGGTTAAAGGTGAGCTGGATAAAGATACCCCTTCTGTTGAGGGTAAGATACCGGAATATTTTCAATATAAGGTAAATGGAAAAATTTGTTATGAAACTATTTCGGTTCCAGGTTTACTGCCCTTTGCGACGAAGGTTCATAAGCAGTATTTGAAAACGTTAGCAGGTGAACATGCACGTGTTCTATCGCATATACCTGCAGACCAGCATGATGCTTGTGACCTGTCGGCCAATATATACCATTACCAGATGAAATTCGAAAACGGATTTCCGATTAATGAGTGGCATGGAGAGTACAGTAATGGTTATAAACGACAAATGGTCGACTTTGAAGAAGGTTATAAAGTTAACCCTGAGTTGTTAAAGTTGCCGGAGGGATATAACCGATACAGTCCATCGGATATGACCGGTTAAACAAAAAAACACCGCCGAATGGCGGTGTTTTTTATTGTTCTATAGCTTTCGTTTATACAGTTGCACGCTGAAGTAATCTTTTTCGTCGGTCCAGTAGTTAAGTTGTTCGAAACCAGCGCTGCTTGCAAGCGAGCAAAAATTATCGATACTGTACTTATAGGAATTTTCTGTATGTATGGTTTCGCCAGGCTGGAAGTGGAACTCGTTATTGGCAATAGATACGGTTTGTTCTTTCAGGCTACGAAGATGCATTTCTATGCGTGATTTTTGTTTGTTGTAGTAGGCATAGTGTTCAAATCCTGAAAGGTTGAAATCGGCGTCCAGTTCATTGTTTAAACGATGTAACAGGTTAAGGTTAAACTCAGCGGTGGTCCCAGCTTGATCATTATAGGCCTTGTTCAAAACCGATTGCTCTTTTACCAGATCTACCCCAATTAAGAGATAACCATCATCTCCGATCTCTTTTCCTAACCTGGTAAGAAACTGATGTGCTTCTGTTGGGGTGAAATTTCCAATACTGGAACCGGGAAAAAAGGCCAATTTTCGGCTGTTGTCTGAGCAGTGATCAAGGTTTAAACCATGACAAAAGTCAGCGCATGTGGCGTGTACCTCCAGCCAGGGATAATCTTTGGCCAACTTGGTGGTAGAGCTGATTAAAAACTCTTTGGATATATCCACTCCCATGTAAGAATTTGGGCGTAGTGATTCCAGTATAAGTCGAACCTTCTTGCTCGCGCCGCTGCCTAGTTCCAGCAATAAAGTGTCACTACCACAGGCCTTGGCAATCTCATTTTTATATTTCTCCAGAATGCCTACTTCTGTACGGGTCGGATAATATTCTTCCTGCTCACAAATTCTATCAAACAATTTCGAACCTGTTTCGTCATAAAATAATTTTGGTGGGAGATGTTTTTGCTCCTTGCTTAAGCCGGTTAATACTTCATGATAAAGATCACTTTGTTGTGGGTGTAGATCGTAAAACTGTATGGCTGCTTGATTCATACTTTAATCCTTTGCCAGTCTGATGCCGGTGAATTGCCAACGTTCGAGTGGATAAAAAAAGTTGCGATAGGTGTGGCGCAAATGTTCGCGTGGACTGACACAAGAGCCACCACGTAAAACCATCTGGTTGCACATAAACTTACCGTTATACTCACCGACAGAACCATGTAGTGGTTTAAAACCGGGATAGGCTTGATAGGGTGATTTGGTCCATTCCCAAACATTACCAAAGAAACCCTCATCATCGCTGGACGCAATCGGCTGCAGGTAACCGCTATCACGATAGTTGCCGTGCTGCGGGTCATGATCAAGGCTGGCAAGCTCCCATTCTGCCTCGTCCGGTAAACGGCTTCCATGCCAGCGGGCATAGGCATCTGCCTCGTAGAAGCTTACATGGGTAACAGGTGCCCATATGTCTATCTCACGCAGCCCTGACAATGTCATGTACCACCACTTGCCATCGATAAAGTGCCAATACAGCGGGCTGTTCCACTGCCTGTCGTTTATGAGTTTCCAGCCATCAGCCAACCATAGGGCGCAGTCCTCGTAACCGCCAGCGTTCATAAAGGCCAGATACTCTGCATTGTTCACCGTTCGATTGGCTATCTGATGATCACGTAACAACACCCGGTGCCTGGGGCCTTCATTGTCGTAGCTAAAGCCATTTTGATGATTGCCGATATGATGAATCCCAGCAGATTTTTTTAACCATTGTATGGCCTGAGCTTCACTACTTTTGGGTGTTGCAAGGGTGCTATCGTAGGCGGGATGCAGAGGATTAAAGGCTAGTATCTGTTTTATGTCGGTATATAACAGCTCTTGATGTTGTTGCTCATGATTGAGCCCTAGCTCAACCAGGAAGGCCAGCTTTTCGAACTGTTCAGAAGTTGCGTTTTCTATATGCTCGATCATCGCATTATCCACATGGCCTCGGTATTGAAGAATCTCTTCCACACCCGGGCGTGAGAGCAGGCCGCGTTGTGCGCGAGGAAAGGGCTTGCCCATGGTTTCGTAGTAGGAATTGAACAGGTAGTCGTATTTAGGGTGGTAGGGTTGGTATGCGTCATTCTGGCGGCGAAGGATGAATGCCTCGAAAAACCAGCTGGTATGCGCCAGATGCCACTTGGGTGGGCTTACCTCTGCGGTGGTCTGGATACAGTGATCTTCTGCGCTTAAAGGCCTGCAAATATCAAGCGAGTCGTTGCGTACCTGACGGTAGCGGGAAATGAGCTGTTGCTGAAGGTCATAGGAATGATGGGCACTGTTTCTACTTCTACTAAGCGGCATAAATCCGTTCTGCGTTATGAGTGAATCTAAAGTCTAGACGAATTTACGAATTTGTCAGACTGTAGCTTATTCTACGCAGTAGACGGTTCGGTGGATTCAGTTGGATGTTAGCGCTTGTAGCTGGCAGCCGTTCTCATTGCATACGAGAACGCCCCCACGTTCATACCAGTCTGGCAGGACTGTACGGGTGACGGTCTCTCCGTCCAATAGGAACTGATGTACCGCAGGGCGGTGAGTATGTCCGTGTATAAGCTGTCTCACCTGATAGCGGCGCATGGTCTCTTCCACCGCATCCTGGTTAACATCCATGATCAGCTCCTTTTTTTCCTGCATCGCCTCGCGACTTTTATCACGTAACATCCGCCCATATTCCACGCGTTCTGCCACGGTCTTGGAGAGAAACTCATCTTGCCATTCCTTGGAGAGAATCATTGCTCTGAACTTTAGATAGTCCACATCATCGGTACACAATAAATCACCATGCATGAGCAGCGTGGGAGTGCCATATAGATCGATGATCGTATGATGATCAATTAGACGGGCTCCAGTCATGGCTTCAAAACCTGATGAGGTGAGGAAGTCGCGGTTGCCCTGTTGGAAATAGAGTGGAACGCCGTTGTCAGCAAGGGCTTTTAATGCCTCCACATACGGTCGGTACTCATCCACTACCGCATCATCACCGAGCCAGATCTCGAACAGATCGCCAAGGATATAGAGGGCTTCCGCACCACACGCCTGTCCACGGAGAAAATCCAGAAAGATTTCTCCCATGGCAGGGCGTTGCAGGGTGAGGTGTAGATCGGAGATAAAAAGGGTGGACATTGATTATTCCACGATCTCTACCTTTTCGATGACAACATCTTCTTCTGGTACATCCTGATGCCCACTACGGATGCCTGTGGCAACCTGTGCAATGTCGTTAACCACATCCATACCATCTGTGACCTTACCGAATACGCAGTAACCCCAGCCTTGCGAGTTCTTGCCTGAATGGTTTAAGAAGGCATTATCGGAGACATTGATAAAAAACTGTGAAGAGGCGGAGTGCGGATCATTGGTTCGGGCCATGGCGATGGTACCGATCTCATTCTTCAGACCATTATCGGCTTCATTTTCAATTGGATCATGAGTAGGCTTTTGACTCATGTCGGACAACATACCTCCACCTTGAATCATAAAACCGGGAATAACGCGGTGAAAAATGGTGTCGGTGAATTGACCCTCTTCAGCATAGCGGAGGAAATTTTCCACCGTCTTCGGAGCTTTCTCGGCGTCCAGCTCCAGTGTAATAACGCCAAAATTGGTGTGTAGCTTGAGCATATCTATTTACCTTTGTTAGTCGGGGAGGTTGGGGAAAGTCTTTCACTGCTCGGTGCAGGTGCCTGGGTACGCTGCATCTGCTCGATGATAACCAGTGTTAATGGGACATCCTTGGAGAATTCTCCACCCGGGCCGGTTTGTAACTGGGCGGTCTGGTCGACAACTTCCATGCCTGAGACCACCTCACCGAACACGGCATAGCCGAAATCTCCGGGTGTTGGTGCCCTGTGGTCCAAAAAGTGATTGTCTACCATATTGATAAAGAACTGAGAGGAGGCGGAGTGCGGGTCAAAGGTTCGTGCCATGGCAACCCGGGCTCTGCGATTAGTGAGTCCGTTTTCGGCCTCATTGATGACTGCAGAACGTGTATCTTTACGCTTGAAGGTACTGTCGTAACCGCCACCCTGGATCATGAAACCACTGATCACGCGGTGAAATATGGTATTTGTGTAGAAGCCGCTATCCACATAAGTAAGGAAGTTTTCTACCGTTTTCGGTGCTTGTTTGGCGTCCAGGGCAATCACAAACTCACCCAGGTTGGTTCTAACCAGCACATGTTCGGTGGCCGTGATCTCATCTGCAGCCATGGCTGGTAGGGCCAGAAAGGCCAGACCCAGGGTCAATATTCTTATTAATTTCATCCGTCTCTCCCGCAACACGTAGGTTGGAAATGATAATGGGTTTGGGCGGCAGTGTAAAAGCCTTAGTCATCTCGGCGGTTTTTGTGGTTGGAGTAGCTTTCCGTTAACATTGTTTCCGTAGCATGGAAGACTACAGAAAGATCATGGAATCCAGATTCAGTCATATTCGTATATACCGTTAGCCAGTTCAGGAAGCCTAAATGCTGTCGATCTACAACAGTTTGAGCAAGAAAAAAGAGCCCTTCGAGCCTATCGATCCACAGCGTGTGCGTATGTACGTCTGTGGTATGACGGTGTATGACTTCTGTCACATCGGCCATGCCCGTGTACTGGTGGTTTTCGATGTGGTCTATCGTAGCCTTTGTCGTATATATGGTAAGGATCAAGTGACCTATATCCGCAATGTTACCGACATCGATGACAAGATCATTCAACGTGCCAATGAGAATGGTGAGAACATCGATAGTCTCACTGGTCGTTTCATCGAGGCGATGCATGAAGATGCTGCCAACCTGGGTGTACTGCCACCTAATGACGAACCACGTGCTACCAACAATATCGCTGAAATCCTGCAGATGATCGAGACACTCATCGCCAAGGGACACGCCTATGCTGCGGCCAATGGCGATGTCTATTACGATGTCAGTAGCTTTGAGGGCTACGGCAGCCTGTCGGGTAAAAAACTGGATGATCTACGTGCTGGAGCCCGCGTCGAGGTGGACGAAGCCAAGCAGGACCCGCTGGATTTTGTCTTATGGAAGTCAGCCAAGCCCGGAGAGCCCAGCTGGAGTTCGCCCTGGGGCGAGGGTCGCCCTGGCTGGCACATAGAGTGCTCAGCCATGTCTACCTGCTGCCTGGGCAATCATTTTGATATTCATGGCGGCGGTTTGGACCTGCAGTTTCCACATCATGAGAATGAGATCGCCCAGTCTGAAGCTGCGACGGGTGAGACCTTTGTCAATTACTGGATGCATAACGGCTTTGTGCGTGTAGATGATGAAAAGATGTCCAAGTCGCTGGGTAACTTCTTTACCATCCGTGAGGTGCTGAAGCGTTATGACCCAGAGGTGGTTCGTTATTTCATCCTTAGCAGCCATTACCGTAGTCCATTGAACTATTCTGACCAACATCTGGATAATGCCAAGGCCGGTCTGACTACCCTCTATACAGCACTCAGGGGTGTCGAACCCGGTGAGGTACAGATGGACCATCCATTGGTCGAGCGCTTTACCCGTGTGATGGACGATGACTTTAATACCCCGGAGGCCTTGTCAGTGTTATTTGAATTGGCGCGGGAATTGAACAAGGCCAAGGGGACAGATGCAGAGTCAGGGGTGGCGGCTACCTTGTTGTCCCTGGCACAAATACTGGGACTGCTAGAGCAAAAGCCAGAACAGTTTATGCAAGCTAGCAGTGAGGTGATCGGGGACGATGAGGCTGCCGAAATAGAGGCCTTAATCGTAAAACGCAATCAGGCACGAGAGGATAAGGACTGGGCTGAGTCGGACAGGATACGTGATGAATTTATAGCGAAGGGGATAGTACTGGAAGATGGTCCAAATGGGACCATCTGGCGT
>JAOUJT010000082.1 GCA_029883105.1 Gammaproteobacteria bacterium | reverse complement strand
ACCAGAATAGAACAATTACCGAAAGGATAAATCGTTCAACGAATGCGACGAAATAAATACCAGGCAAATAGCGCGACGATGAAAGTCGGTGTGGCCGCACTTAGGAAGGCAGGGAACTCATACACAACCCCCATCCGCGTTACACCCTCGTTCATTAGAAAAAACATAATCCCAATCAAAATACCGTTCAACAGACGTTGACTGATGGCAACACTACGTAAAGAGCCAAACACAAACGGGACGGCCAGAAAGACCATTACGGCCGTAGATATCGGCAAAAATATTTTACTCCAAAATGCAACTTCATGGCGTTGTACATTTAATTCATTTAGCTTCAAGTGACTAATGATCTTTACCAATTCGGGTAAAGACAAGTCTATCGGGGCAATGCTCACCACATCCACAATTTGCGGCTCTAGACTGGACGGCCAGATCACTTTCTTCTTCCGCTCAACGGTCAGTCCCTGCTCGCTAAAGCGCGTCTCCTTAACTCTATATAGCATCCACTGATCCACTTCAAACTGAGCATAGGACGCATGCAGGCTAGACACCATTTTCCCGCCTTCGTCCAGGCTGTAGATACGGACATTTTCCAATCGATCGCTGGACTTAACCGTTCTGGCATTCACATAACTATTGCCATCGCGCATCCACAAACCCGCCTTGCCCCCTACAAATACCTTCTGATTCAGGGCCATAGCACGCATTTGCTTGCCGTATTGTTCACTCACCGGTACCACAAGCTCTGAGAACAGGACCATAAACAACATCATCCAGAAACCTATCTTCATAACGGACCAGGTAATCCTGCCTACTGAAATGCCTGCCGCACGCATGACGGTTAATTCATTACTGTTTGCCAGCATGCCCAGGCCTAATAAACTACCTACCAATGCCAACATAGGGAATAACTCGCGCAGGACACGCATATTGGCCAAAATGCTGTATTCGGCAACCTTGAGAGCAGTGTAGTTGCCTCTGACGTACTGCAACTCAGCGACAAAAAACATAAATACAAACAGAGTCATCAAGACAAAGGTGGCAATCAGGGTTCCGAGAAGTACCGATCTGGAGACATATCTATCCAGTAATGTCATGCCGCTTTCACCTCAGCTATCCTGAAACGCCAACGTATCCCGACCTGTGATGCCATTGCTGACACAATAGCGAGCAACACCAAGGCATGAATCCACCACAGTCCCGCAGCCACAGGCATAATACCTTTGGCCAGCCACACCTTTCCCATGCCTAATAGATTCACATATAGCGCAAATATTAGTATTGCGACAAATAACTTGGAGTATCGGCCCTGGCGGGGATTGGAGCGACTTAAGGGGATGGCCATCAATCCAAGCAAGAAGGTAGCGATAGGTAGACCAATGCGCCAATGTAACTCAGCAATCTCACGGCGATCTCCGCTACCTATCAATGATTCGGTAGTGCGTCCGAATAGATTGTACTGTTTGCCTATCACCAGCTCTTGATCCACCCGAAGGGTATATCGCTTAAACTCTACCACTTGATAATCGGCATCGCCGATCTTGCCTGTATAACGCCGTCCATCTTGCATGACCAAATAACGGTTATCCGTGTCTCTATCACGATACTGGTAACCACTATCAGCATAGATAGTATAACTTTTTCCCTTATTCTCGCCGTGGGCAAAAATGCTATACAACCTGGAATTTTCCGTATCCACCGATTCGATATATACCACATTCCTACCATTGTCCGAGGCCCTGAATTCACCGGACTTAAATGCCTGTACATCGGATTGCTGTTTGGACATTTGTTCCAACTTATGGGTCTCTGAAACCGCCCAGGGACTGACGTACAGCCCTAATACCAGTACTATCGCTGCACTTAGGCTGCCAACCAATAACGTCGCCTTCACCAGTTGACGATAACCCACTCCACAGGAGGCTAGGGCACTCATCTCCGAATCTTTATAGAGACGTCCTAATGCCAACAAGGTGGCCAGATAATATGAAAAAGGGATCAAAAAGCCTAACTGAGAGATGATATTCAGATAAATGATGGAAAAAACAAATGTCGCACCGACGCCGCCATCCACGGCATCCCCGAGAACGATTAGAAAGCTCCTACCTACGACAAGTAACAGCAATACCAGACTGATACCAAACAGGGAGAGGATGATTTCCTTACTGATGTAACGCTCAATGATCAAAGATGTCAGCCCTGTAAATTCACTGTAAATTGATAATAATTGCTATTTTCTCTGCCACTAGAGAGAATTACACTGTTTTTCATAAAATTCTTCGCTTGCAAGCTAGTCCAGAGAGACTCGACGAGCGACCGTGAATCACATTATATGACATAGGATGCAGCAAAACCCATGGAATTCAGCGTCAAAAGTGGTAGTCCCGAAAAACAACGCAGTGCCTGCGTCGTCGTTGGTGTCTTTGAACCCCGTCGTTTAAGTTCTGCGGCACAAAAACTGGATGAGACCACCAATGGTGCCATATCGGCCCTCGTACGCCGTGGTGATATGGAAGGTAAGCTAGGTCAAACCCTGCTCATCCACAATCCGGATAACGCCCTCTGCGATCGCATATTACTTATAGGCTGCGGACGCGAACGTGACCTGGATGAGACTGCCTACCGTACATTACTCACACAAACCACCAAAACCCTGAATGAAACGGGCTCCATGGAAGCGGTATATTACCTCACCGAGTTACCGGTCAAGGGGCGCGATATCTTCTGGCGTCTGCGCCAAACCGTTGAGACTACCCGTTACGTACTCTACCGCTTTGATCAACTAAAAAGCGACAAGGATACTACCCGCAGGCCCTTGCGCAAGGTAATCCTCTCCTTACCCAACCGCCGAGACCTGGCTAAGGGAGAAAGCTCTGTCCGCATCGGCCTGGCCATTGCCGAAGGCGTGCAAATGGCACGCAATCTGGGCAACCTGCCGGGGAATATCTGTACCCCCACCTACCTGGCGGAGCAAGCCAAGTCCCTTAGCCGCATCAACAAACAACTCACGGTAGAGGTATTGGAAGAAAAGGACATGGAAAAACTGGGCATGGGCTCCCTGCTCTCAGTTTCACGCGGTAGCATCGAACCCGCCAAGTTGATCGTAATGAACTATCAAGGTGGTAGCAAGGATGACAAACCGGTGGTATTGGTAGGCAAGGGAATCACCTTTGATTCTGGCGGTATTTCCATCAAAGCTGGCGCTGCCATGGACGAGATGAAATACGACATGTGTGGTGCTGCCAGTGTACTGGGGACGATGGCTGCCATGACTGAATTACAGCTGCCCATGAACCTGATCGGTCTGGTTCCTGCGTCAGAGAATCTGCCAGATGGTAATGCCAGTAAACCAGGTGATATTGTCACCAGTATGTCCGGACAGACCATAGAAATACTGAACACTGATGCCGAAGGACGTCTGGTATTGTGTGATGCCCTTACCTACGCTGAACGTTTTGAACCCGCTGCGGTGGTCGATATTGCCACTCTTACCGGTGCCTGCGTTATCGCTCTGGGCAAACATGCCAGTGGCCTGATGAGTAACCACCATCCTCTAACCAGTGAACTGCTCAATGCCGGTAAGGCTGCTGGGGACCGAGCCTGGGAGATGCCCTTGTGGCCCGAATACGAAGAACAGTTAAAGAGTAACTTTGCCGACATGGCCAATATAGGTGGTCGTGAAGGCGGAGCCATCACAGCAGGTGCCTTCCTTTCCAAATTCACCAAAAAATATCATTGGGCACACCTGGATATCGCTGGTACCGCCTGGGTTAGCGGCGGAGAAAAAGGTGCCACCGGCAGACCGGTACCATTGCTGGTGCAATACCTGTTGGACAAGTGCAAGTGCCTGTGAGCATACTAGAGTCTGATAACTCTATTTGTAATCATCTGCTGAGGACGACGATCTTCAGCAAGCAGGACAGAAAGCTTCTGCCAAGTGTGTCTACATATACAAGTAACAGCAAACAGGAATAATACAGGCTTCAAACCATGACACGTATCGATTTTTATATCCTTGCAGATAGCAGCGGCGATAATCGTGAGCTCTACGCCTGTCGTATCGCCGAAAAGGCCTATCAAATGGGTCGTCATGTCTTCATGCACAGCGAATCGGTAGAGCAATCACAGCGAATAGATGAGATGTTGTGGAGCTTTCGTGCCGGAAGTTTTATTCCCCATGACCGGCACAGTAACAACAACACAACGGCGGTTACCATTGGTCATGATGTTGAACCAATAGACAACACCGATGTATTGATCAATCTGGCGCAAACTGCCCCGGTTTTTTTTAGCCGCTTCGAACGCGTTGCTGAAATAGTGGATCAAGCTCCGCAGCATAAAGATAGTGCACGTGAACGCTTCCGTTTCTACCGGGATCGTGGTTATGAACTACAGCACCATAATATTCAGCAGTAGGTACTACTATGGCAGATGACTCCATTAACGACTTTTTACTGGATCAGGAACTAGAGGGAGATCCTTCTTCTGATGATAATGATTTACCAGATGATATCGATGCAATACTCGATGCAGTAGAAGAAGAAGATCTTAATCTGGTAGAGCCAGCAACAGATAAAAACATCCCAAATGCCTTCTCTGATGAGACAGCCCTTCTTGATGACCCCATCGAGATCGATGACCCAATGATTACCGAGCCGGATCTGGAGATAGATCTGGATCTGAATGTACAGGCCAATCCAGACAGCATGGATATCCCGGTCGCTTTTGATAGCACTGACAACATCCCTTTGATTAGTGACATTATCGACCCAAATGCTCCAGGTGCTGAGCTAAACGACAGCCTCAGCTTTGAGCTTATGGCCAAGATTCAGACTGTGGTTGAACAAGCCATAAGCAAAGAGGTTGGCCGTATCACGGCGACCTTGCGTGATAATGTCATCGATGAGGTAAAAAACCAGCTGCCGGCGGTTATCAGCAAGGTTCTGAAGTCGAAAAAATAACTACTTGGCCGGCACCATAGATTCGATAATTTGCGGCCAATGGGAATAGAGCAAAAAGTGTCCACCGCCTGGTATCACGTTCAGTTTGGCATCAGCGAGTTCAGCCTGTATGGACTTCGCCATATAAAGCGGATTATGGCGATCTTCCTCTCCATGCCATATGCTAACAGGAACATTTATATCGCCAAGCGAGAACCCCCACTTTCGTGCCACCATCAATTGTTCAACGGTTACACCACGTTCGCCGTTACGTAAAGCCTCCAGGGCTGTCGGCAGATATTTTTCACGAAAACCCGGCGCAGTAAAAATTTTATAATCAGCATCCGGCATCTGTTCGACGATGCTTGCATAATATTTATCAGGATTTCGTAAGAGACCTCGTACAGCCAAACGCATAAACGGCAAAGTAATAGATGGGACATACTTACCCAGTCCTAATATCATCTTAAAGATCGGGATAATGCCATCCAGTTCATCAATATTATAAAACTCAGACATTGGACTTAGCAGTGTCACAGACTCTACACGTTGTGGTAACTCATGAGCGGCCGCCAAAGCAAAACAACTCCCCACCGAGTTACTCATCACTCGAAATTTTTCAATCTCTTTGCAATCTGCAAACTCTGCGACATCTTCAGACCAGTCTAAAATGGTGCGTTTTTTCTTCGCATCTGACAAACCTATACCTGGGCGCTCTGGCACCAGTAAACGTATACCTTTGTCATATAGGATTTCTTCGTCTTCGGGAATCTGTAATCGAGAGCCAGCTATCGAGTGCATAAAAATGACCGGGGCACCATTACTTGGTCCGTATTCAGCATAACTCAAGCGTCGCCCGTCTTTTAAAAATACGGACTGACTCAACCGTTGTTGTGTAAGCAGGAGATTTTCCTCTAACGCAATGGCGGGCAATGCTGTTTCAGACTCTTGGCTCGTAAGTATGGCCGGGCTGGTTAATATCTTCACCATCAATTCTGCCTGACGTCGACAACCGGTTTTTGCATAGATCGACTTTAACTGAGTACGCAGTGTATGCCGACTGACACTAAACGCCTCGGAAGATTCATCCAAAGTTGCTCCCTTTACTAAGGAAATGGCAAGACGCGATTCTGCGGGGGTAAGACCATACATGTTTTTTAGTGTATCAATTTCGATATTAATATCACTGGATAAGCTGGCAACAAAGATGATGAGTCTGGCACTGTGAGGGGTATCTGCATGGATCAGAGGCAGTATTAAGAGAGAAGCAGGAGAGGAACCGCTGAGACGCATCGCCCTTCCCACTGTGTCTTCTTCTGGACTTGTTATGATTTCCTGGAATAAATCTATTAGCTTGGCGGAATCATCACGCTTGCTGGCCTGTAGGTTGCCACTATGTATACGCAAGCCCTGTTTCATTTGCAGAATACTGTCAAAGCGGCGGTTCTTGGCGTATACACGAGCATCCGCATCCACCACCACCATTCCTATTGGCAGTCTCTCCAATACAGAAGCAAAGGCCTGATTCTCAGATTTCAATTCAACAAAATCTCGATTGATTTTCACCGCCCGTCTCAGATGCGGCAGCAGCAACCCAAACAACTCATTCTCACTACTACTGAAGTAACGAACATTGTCATCCGCATCCGCAACGAGGGCATCATTATCGTGAGAGTCATACCATCGGCTGACATACTCACCGATATTTTCATCGAAAGATGGCAATAGCATGGTCCGATTCTCATCACGGACACAGTCGTCAATCTCTGCCATTAGCCCCTGTAATAGCATCGGCCACAGATCCAGATCCACAGCCGAATCATAAATCAGACCAATTAATTGTGATAAACGTTGTGACTCCATTGATACTATCCCGCCAAGCTTATCTACATCACAAATGATTGCTTCATGATTTATTTATACTACTGCGTTAAGACCATCGCAGGTACAGTTACTTGTTCTTTTAGTGATGAAACGATATCGTCCCAAATACGGTACAAGAGAAAATGACCCGCACCGGGAATGAGTTTTAATCTGCTATTTGGGAGCTTTTTAGCCAGCTTTCGCGCCATATCAGCTGGAACATAGTTATCCAATTCCCCATGCCACAAAGTGACAGGCACGCTCACATCTTCAACAGAAAAGCCCCAATCCTTTGCGATCATTAATTGCTCTAACAGCATATCCCTTTCACCCTGGCGTACAGATTCATAGGTTGAATAGACATACAAATTTTTCAACTCAGGGCAACTGAGTATCTCTCGATCAACTTGTGGGATGTTATCTATTATTTGTTTATAATAACGATTCGGATTTTTTCGCATACTTCTTAATGCTATACGCATAAATGACATAGCGATAGACGGTGTATAACGTCCCAATCCCAGCATCATACGAAACATCGGCATCATACCGTCGAGATCTGACATCGTTTTAAACTGGCCCATGCTACTGAGTAAGGTCAAATGGCTGATACGCTCTTTCAATTGCTGGGCCACGGCCATAGCAAAACAGCCCCCGACAGAATATCCAATTAAGGCGACTTGATTTACCCCAAGAAAATCCAAGAATTGCTCAAAATCACTGGCCAATCTATAATTCTGCGTTCATGTAAACGATCAGATTCACCAAACCCCGGGCGTTCAGGGATATACAAACGAATTCCATTTCTGCGCAAAATCTCTTCATCTGAATGAACCTGAAATCTGGACCCATTGAGACCATGCACCATCACTACAGGGTAACCATCTTCTGCTCCATACTCAGCAAAGCTGAGGCAACGCCCATCGGACAAAAACATCTTCTGGTTATGTCTCTCATTTTCATCCAACCTGGTGTATTCCAACACTAGCGGGCATTCATCTTCATTCTTCCTGTGTGAACTTAATATCGCAGGGCTGGTTAATACCTTCACCACCAGTTCAGCCTGACGACAGCAATCCATCTTGCTATAGATGGACTTAAGCTGAGTTCTTAATGTGTGCTTACTGACATGATATTGCTCGGATATCTCATCCAGGCTCTGACCGTTTACCAAGGCGAGAGTCAAACGAGACTCCGCTTTGGATAAGCGATACAGTGTCTGTAAAGACTTAGGCTCGATCTCTACCTGTGAGGCGTTACTGGCAACAAAAATGATAACTTTGGGGGTGGTAACAGTCTCTTCTGCAGAGGCAAGTGGTAACAACATCAGTGATACCGGTTTCTGACCATCTATACGCAGAGCTCGACTCTGGACCGTATTACTGGGTGATTCCGCGATCTCCCGTATCATTGAGGATAACTGCTTATCAAGCTCTGGGGTGGATACCTGCAACCGGCCTGCGCGTATGCGCAACATCGTGTCGCCACTGAGCTGCTCATCGAAACGGTGGTTTTTTGCATACACTCGTCCGTCCAGGTCGGTCACAACCATGCCAATAGGCAGATGTTCCAAAACCGAGCCCAAGGCCTCATTCTTTACCGACATATCACGCAGACTCCGGTTGATATGTAAGGCTCTCAGCAGGTGCGGTAACACCATCTGGATTAACTCATGTTCTTTACCTGTAAAGTGTACTGTCTGGGTAGCCGTCTGTTCCAACAAGCTTTCATCCAACGGGCTTTCGTACCAGTGGCTAACGTAGTCACCCAGTTTTTCTATGCTCTCTACCTGGGGAAACGCTAGTGCGTCACCACTCCCCCCGCGCAACTCCTCAGCCAGCGCCTGCAATAACAGGGGCCATAATTCCAGATTCTGAGCAGAGTCATAGACCAGCCCGATCAATTTCGATAGACGTTGCGCTTCCATCTGTTTTCCCACAGTGAACAGTTATCGTTTTTATCGACTCTAAGGGACGACTGTTTTGTTCTATATCGGTTAGGTGAACAACGTCACTAAAACCGTAAACTTATCTTGCCCACCATAACGTACTTTCTATCCCATTAAAGTATGGAATCTATTGTTTTAGACCGAAAAGCAGCCTATTTGTGGCGAAGCTAATTCTACATCTAGCTGCAGTCGGCCTGCCCATTTGATCCGCCACACTGCCCATCTAGACGCGTCATCTTAAACCAGTAATGGACGCTATCATTCGATCCCTAGGTTAATCATTAATCGGCGGCGGCATCGGTACAAGCCCATAATGGTCGAACAATCCCTTCAGCTTTGCATAAATTCATCACTAAATATCACCCACTTTCCGTTATAATCAGCACCTTACTCCGTATCATTGAAAGAAACTGACGCCCACCATGGATAAAATCTACAACCCGCACGCCATCGAACAGAAGTGGTATCAAACCTGGGAAGAGAAAGGTTACTTCTCTCCCAATACCGATCAAGGTGACAATAAAGACGCCTATTGCATCATGATCCCACCGCCCAACGTCACCGGCTCCCTGCACATGGGCCACGGCTTTAACAATACGGTGATGGATACCCTGACCCGCTATCAACGCATGAAAGGTAAAAACACCTTGTGGCAGCCTGGCACCGACCACGCCGGTATCGCCACGCAAATGGTGGTAGAGCGCCAGCTCAATGCCGAAGACAAGACCCGCCATGACTTGGGGCGAGAGGCGTTTATTGATCGCATCTGGGACTGGAAACAAGAGTCCGGCGACAACATTACCCGCCAGCTGCGCCGCATGGGCTCTTCTCTGGACTGGTCGCGTGAACGCTTTACCATGGATGAGGGTCTGAGCGATGCAGTGAAAGAGGTCTTTGTCCGTCTACATGAAGAAGGGCTGATCTATCGCGGCAAACGTCTGGTGAACTGGGATCCGGTGCTGCACACGGCGGTCTCCGATCTGGAAGTGTTATCAGAAGAAGAAAACGGCCATATGTGGCATATGCGTTATCCCCTGGCAGATGGCAGTGGTCATCTGGTGGTGGCAACTACCCGTCCAGAGACCATGCTGGGCGATGCCTGTGTCGCCGTCCATCCAGATGATGATCGCTACAAGCATCTTATTGGTCAGCAGGTAAAACTACCCTTTACCGAACGTCTGATCCCCATCATCGCTGATGATTATGTTGATCCTGAGTTTGGAACCGGCTGTGTAAAGATCACCCCAGCCCATGACTTTAACGACTATGGTGTCTGGAACGGCCACCGAGATGATAGTGCCATCGCAGCCTTGCCGAATGGCGGACTCATCAACATCTTTACCATTGATGCCGCTATCCTCGGTGTCGACGATGAGAACACAAACCTCATTCCCGCAGGCTTCCATGGCCTGGATCGTTACGAGGCGCGTAAGAAGGTCATCGCTGATCTGGAATCCATGGGGCTAATGGAAAAGATCGACAAACACAAAC
>JAOUJT010000080.1 GCA_029883105.1 Gammaproteobacteria bacterium | reverse complement strand
CCCCAAGACGAATGTATGACTTACTGATATGGTTGCGGATGGTTGAGGGTGCTAGGTTCAGTTTTTCTGAAATCTCCTTATAAGTAAGTCCATCGCAATACATTTGCATAATATGATATTCATGTGTTGTTAGCGTAGATATTGGATTGATATCGCTGGCGTGCAATAGCAGTAGTCCGTTATACCATGTGGACTGTATCTGAATCTTACTGCCGACGTATATTCTTTTCGAGGGAGTTGGGTTTTCATGTATCCAGAGGCTCAGTTCGCTTGGTAGCTGATGGTTGTTCCAGTGTGGCCACTCTTTTTTTAGCGTGTATCGAAACTCCTCACTTGCCAGATGTAAGACGCCATAATTGTCAGACAGTGCCGTATTGAGTGCCAAGGCGGTTTTTCTGTGGATATGATAAAGCGTGTTCAGCGTACAGCAGATGTTCCACGCGGAAATGATGTGGTCGATTATCATGCTCAGGAAAAGACGGTCGTGCTCGTTGAAAGGCAGGTTTTTATTTGTACGCTGTAAGGTGATGAGATGTCGGGTTTTGTTTTGATTCTTCTCTGAAAGACCGAATAAGGATAGCTGCAGCATGTGCTCCATAGATGAACCGGATTGACGGTCGAGCTCACCAGGCTGAATGATAACCCTACTGCCTGATGCTTGTATTGCAATGACTAGCGTTTCTTTATCTTGGAATCGTTCTTGTAACTTACCAAGTGTTTGTTCAGTGATGTTGATGAGGCAGGCCTGATTGATAGTGAGGTCTTCAGACAGGATCAACCATCCCGCCGCATCATGATCGATGTGTTCTTTGAGCCATTCTAATATGGCGTGTTGATAGCCAACGATACTATGTTTGCTTGCCTCGGAATATATTGTCTGGATCGCGGCTGATATCATATCTGTTCGTGGTACATCTCTCATTGTGATAATCCTTATTATTCTGCGCGAGAACGAAAGGCCATACACACGTCTGATAATGTCTTACTTTTAATGCGTTATTGCAAGTGCTTGTATGGCATCTCGCAGCATTTATCTATGTGCTGTGAACAAGTTCGGGTTCTGTAGATAATGTTGTTTTATTTACTATATGTATGTCGCGCAGGCTGATTTTGATAATATGTAAATGCACTCGATCATATGAGATTCAAACACCTTGAAGCGAAATAGTACGAAGCGAGTAGAACCGCAATCTCAGGGACTATGGGAGTTTTCTCTTACGGTTTACGCTGAAGCCGAGGTTGAGCAGGCCTGTCTGCTGATGCAGGATAAGTTATCGATTGACGTCAATCTCTTATTGACCTGTTTATGGCTGGCGGTCACAGGGCGGGGTCGTTTGAGTGAGGATGAGTTAATCGATATAGAAGCTCAGGTGGCCTTTTGGCAAAAAGAGATTATCCAACCTCTGCGCCAGGTTCGGCGACGCTTAAAAGAGCTGTCTCGTGTAGGAGGCCCTGTGCATAAAAGTTTGCGTAAGTCAGTATCTGCCTGTGAACTGGATGCCGAACAAGTGGAGCAACAGATGCTGGAACAGGCTCTGATACATCGGCATGTGGATGAGTCTCTGGGACAGGCAGGACGCTTGCGGGATGCGCTGAATAATATTTTGTTGTTGATGCAACGTAGTGAAAAGATGGAAAACGGCTGGAACCGTAGTTTGGCTATTCTGTTGGGGAGCTGTTTTCCCTCTGCCACACGTCAAGAGATCGTAGACATACTGAATGGCCAGGCTGCTTAAGCCCGTTGCTATTTTTTCAGGCGAACAAAACGGGCAGGGCCCGTTTTGTTCCGGCTAAGTTAGTCATTATAGCAGGGCTAGTACTCGACCAGCGGCCTCAATGGTCTCATCAATGTCGGCATCTGTATGCGCCGAGGAGACAAAGCCCGCTTCAAAGGCTGAGGGCGCCAGATAGATCCCTTCGTCCAGCATGCCATGATAAAACTGCTTGAATCGCTCCACATTACCATTCATCACTTGCTTGAATCTGCTCACCTTATCATCCTCACAGAAGAACAGGCCGAACATGCCACCGACATGATTTTCCGTCATCGGGATGTTGTGCTCCGTGGCCCTGGCCATAATACCGCTGACCAGCCGTTCTACCTTGGCGGCGATACCCTCGTAAAAACCGGGCTGGCTGATGATCTCAAGATTGGCCAGACCAGCCGCCATGGCCACGGGATTGCCAGACAGGGTGCCTGCCTGATAGACCGGTCCAAGAGGGGCGATGTGTTGCATGATCTCGCGCTTGCCACCGAAGGCCCCGACAGGCATGCCTCCGCCAACTACCTTGCCCAGAGTAGTCAGGTCGGGTGTGATCTTGTAGTGGCCCTGGGCACCACCAAGGGAGACACGAAAGCCGGTCATCACCTCATCGAAGATCAGCACCGCACCATGTTCATCACAGACCTGACGCAGGGTTTCATGGAAACCGGGCTCAGGAGGGATGCAGTTCATGTTGCCGGCCACCGGTTCGACGATGATGCAGGCGATCTCCTTACCGATCTCGGCAAAGGTCTGTTTCACCTGTTCGCTATCGTTATAGTCCAGGGTGATGGTCAGTGCCGCCAGCGCGGCAGGCACGCCGGGTGAGGTGGGAACACCCATAGTGAGGGCACCAGAGCCGGCCTTCACCAGCAGCGAATCGGCGTGACCGTGATAACAGCCTTCAAATTTGACGATCTTGTCGCGACCGGTGAAACCACGGGCCAGACGGATGGCGCTCATGGTGGCCTCGGTACCGGAGCTGACCATGCGCACCATATCCATGGAGGGCACCAGTTCACACAGGCGATCGGCCATCTCTGTCTCTTTTACCGTCGGTGCACCAAAGGACAAGCCCTTGGCCGCAGCTTCCTGTACCGCCTTGATCACATCCGGGTGGGCATGACCGACGATGGCTGGACCCCAGGAGGCCACATAGTCGATATATTTTTTGTCCTCCTCGTCCCACAGGTAGGCACCTGCGCCACGGTTGAAAAAGATGGGATCACCGCCGACACCATTGAAAGCGCGAACGGGAGAGTTGACGCCACCGGGTATATGTTTTTGTGCGGCGGCAAATAGGTCGTGTGATTGGGCCATGTGGTTCTCTTTGTTTGCACGTTTATTGAAACAGGGCTGCATGGCGTTGTGCCGCAGCCTTTATGTCTGTCTGGGCGAAGATCCCCTGGATGATGGCCAGGGCATCGGCACCGTGTTGTATCAGTTGGTCGCCATTTTCAGGGCTGATGCCGCCGATGGCAACCACTGGCAGGGATAATTCTGCCTTTGCCTGGGTCAGTATCTCGACTTCGGCCTGTATCGCGTTGGGTTTGGTCTGGGAAGCAAAGAAGCGGCCAAAGGCCACATAGTCAGCGCCAGCCTCGGCCGCCTCTTTGGCCAGTTGAAGTTGGTTGTAGCAGGAGACACCAATAATGGCCTCAGGAGTTAATTGTGCACGGGCTTTTTTCAGTGTCGCGTCGTTCTTGCCGATGTGTATGCCGTGGGCACCGATCTCGGCCGCCAGCTCCACATCATCGTTAATGATGAACGTAGCCCCGTAAGCCTCGCACAGTTTCAGCAGCGCAACTGCCTCTAGTTGCCGTCGAGCGTGGTCGGTGGTTTTGTCGCGATATTGGAGTATGCGCACGCCGCCTTCGAGTGCCTGGCGTACATGCAGAAGTAAGTGCTCACCCTCGCCAGCTACCGGGTCGGTAATCGCATAGACACCGTGTATACGCTGTGAGGTGCTCATTGTTTGTCTAACTCTGTATCGGTCCAGCTAAGTCGATCCGGAATAAACTGGCCCATGCCGACACGATAGCCACTTTCCAATGCCAGCCAGGTGTAGGTCTGGGCATTCCTGCTGACTTCACCTATCTCCAGTCCCTGGGCCAGCAGGCCGGCACAGGCTGAGGCGAGGGTACAGCCGGAACCATGGTAGCTTTCCGTTAGTCGTGGCCAGTTGAGGGTCTGCAGGATCTCTTGATGGCCATAGAGGGTATTGGTCACCTCCTGCCCCGGTTCATGCGTACCGGTGATCAATATATAGATGCAGCCTGACGTTTGTAGTTGTTCGGCACAGGCTGCAAGAGTATCCGCCTGTGGTGCAAGGCTGCGGGCCTCCTCGCTGTTGGGGGTTAGCAGGGTGATCTGTGGTAGTAGCAGAACACGCATGGCCTCGGCCAGGGAGGCTGGTGCCAGCTCAGTGCCGCCACCGGCGCGAAGAATGGGATCCAGTACCACGGGAATATCGGGGTAATCCTGCAGCAGACTGTGGATGGCGGCGACATTTTCCTCGCTGCCCAACATACCGATCTTGATGGCCGCTATCTTCATATCCTCGAGCACGGCGCGAGCCTGTTGGATTACCAGTTCACTATCGACGGCCTGAAAGTGGAGTACATTGCTCGTATCTTGCACGGTGATGGCCGTGACAACCGGGGCTGCATGACACCCCATACTGGCAAGGGCCTCAATGTCGGCCTGTAGGCCTGCCCCACCTGTGGGGTCATTACCGGCGAAAACTAATACGACTGGGATATCGGACATGATGGAGGAACCTGAAACGGAAGATTTCAGGTAGTTTACCACTGCAGAAAAAAATAGGGATGGGCTCTGGGATGGAATCAAACCAGAAGCAATGCCCATCCCACAAGCTCCCGGCTAGTGTGGAGGAAACGTAGCGTCAACAAACCGGGGTTATTTCGATCACCGAAGCAACCGGAAACCCTTTCTATATTTAGTGCTATCAATACACCTGTGGCGAGGAGTTTGTGTGCCTGCTCTGCGGCGGGCCTCTGGCATCCTCTTCGTTGTGAAAAATATAGCCCATGATACAGGCAACTGTCTGTGATGCGGGTTACACAGGTGTTGCCAAGTTCGCACCATGACGAACACTATTCTGTAACATATCTGCGGAGAGGATTTGGATAGCACCACGTTTCAGTTTGATTGCACCAACCCGGCTTTCGAAGTTTTTTAACAGCCGGCTGATAACTTCACGGCTGGTGCCTAATTCCGAAGCCAGCTCTTGATGTGTGGTAAGGATTAGATCAGAACCTTGCTCACGTTGCTTTTCATGGATGCGCATAAGCAGCCTGTCCGCCAGCGGGTGAAAGGCGAGATTATTGATCATGTGCATTAAGTGGTGCACACGTTCGGCCATGGCGGAAAAGATGCTGCTACGGAAGCGTGTGGAGTTATTTAAGGCCAAATCAAACTGACCAGGGTTGATACTCAGGATAGAGACATCGGTTTCAGCGATAACCTTGAAGTGACACGGTTGGGTGTTGAACATAAACATCATATTCAGCAGGCAAAGATCGCCAGGCATCACCTTATACAGGAATAGCTCTCGGCCATCACTGGAGACTTCATAGACACGCACGACGCCTGTTTGTAATAACATGAAACCAGCACATGACTCGCCACTTTCTAGTAGTGTCGTGCCTGCAGGGGCATGTACTTCACTGGCTTTGTCGAGGACAGTGCGCCAGGCTGGATCATCCAGCGTCAGTAGATCAGGGTAGGACCTTGCGTCGGCCGCACCTCCGGGTAGGGATAGGGTTTGCATGATTGTGTACTCTCATCGTTGATTGTTAATCTCGTTTTTATGTAACTTTTGTTACTTATTTGTGTATATTTTTATTATTTCGACATACGACGAATTACGTCCGTTTTTGCCGATTGTTCTAAAGAGCAGGTCCATTTATAAGCCAATTCCAAACTCTCTGCAGCAGCATAAATCCCATGACCGCGTACCACAACAATTTTATCTGTTTGTAATGTGTCGGAGACCATTTCAGGTGCTTTTTTTACGTAATCAGCATATGGAATCGTTAAAATCCGTATGCTGGGAAAATAATACTGTCCTTCAAAATCGCTAGGTGTATAAGATTCGAGATCCATACTCAGACCTACCGTATAGGGTCCATGACTATGAACCACAGCTTTTATGCTTGGATTTTTTTCATAACACAGTTGATGTAGGGGAGCATCCAGTGATGCACTATTTACGGGAGTGTTATTCAGCTTGCACTCGATCAGTTGATCTGTCTGTAGTGTATCTGCACAGGCTCCCGTTGGTGTGATGTAATATTTGTCATCATAGCGCGCAGATATATTTCCGCTATGTGAGTCATTGAGTCCATATTGACGAAGCCAGCGATATATTTGTATTAATTCGGATTTTAGTTCTTCAGACATATTTACCTCTATAGGGAAACTTAATTCTGATTAGTGGCAGGTTTAAATGTGTATTCAAAACCAGGCTTGGTGGTAGAACGCATACATGGTATCTAGACGGGCTTTACTACAACCAGAATCACAACACTAAAAAGGACCAGTACAGGGAATTCATTAAACCAGCGGTAAAAGATATGGCTGCGGGTGTTTTTGCCTGCTTTGAAGTCGCGAATAATCTTGCCACAATAAAAATGATAAACATAAAGCAGGGTAATGAGGATAAGCTTTATATCCAGCCAGTACATATGTTGGTATAAGGCCCTGGCATAGTCGAGATACATCCACAGACCAAAAATTAGGGTAAGAATGGCAAAGGGCGTGATAAAGCGATAGAGACGACGCTCCATACCTTCCAGTTGTTTCTTTACTGCGTCATTATCTGTCATCGCATGGTTAACAAATAATCGTGGTAGATAAAAGATCCCTGCAAACCAGCTGACCAGAAAGATGATATGAAAGGCCTTAATCCATAACATGGTCTTTATTCCTAGGTATTAGTGTTGTCGAGCATCTGTTTTATGGTGGCGCGAATGTGCTCCATATTCAGTTCACCAATCTTTTTGTGTACGATTTTTCCTTCGGGAGAGATTAGAAAGGTTGTCGGTGTCAGACGGATCTTACCAAAGGCCTCTGCCGCCTTGCCATCCAGATCCAGTGCAATGGTATAGGGCAGCTGGCGTGCTTTGACCAATGTAGCCACTTGATTAGGAGGATCATAGGCCATGGCAATACCTAATACCTCCAGGCCTTGATCATGCAGTTGTTCGTACAATTCAACCAGGTGCGGCATCTCCTTGATACATCCGGGACATGTGGTGGCCCAAAAAGTCAGGATAACGGGTTTTCCCTGCCAGTCAGAGAGCGTTAGCTGCTGCCCCTTTAATGTTTGAAGCGTAACACTGGGGGCATTTTGTAAACCAGAAGGAGAGAGCCATACGTAAGCAAGGCCCGATAGGATAAGCAGCAGTAGCCCTGCGCGAAAGCGTTCTTTGTTGTTCATTGAGTTCAATATCTCACGGTTTTGGCGGCAGTTTAACCGGGAACCCGGTAGTGCGCCTCTATGTCAGTTAAGCTTACCACGCCCAGCACATGCTTACCCTCGACTACCGCCAGGGCATCCAGTTGCTGTTCTTGCATCAGTGACAAGGCATGATGCATGGTCACCCGAGAAGAAATGACGGCCAGTTCTTTGCGCATGGCCGGGATGGCCATCAAATCGAAATCCGTTTGTTCTACGTCGTTGGACAGTGCCTGGGCCAGATCCGCGCCGGGTAGCATAGAGATCGGCTGGCTTTCCTCACAAATTACAATCCATCTTGGGTGCAATACCAGGGTGTTCTCCACTGCTTCGCGGCTGCTTGCACGTGGCAGGATTTGAAAGCGGTTATCTAGCACACTCATTACCCCGGTACGGCGTAGTGACTGAGTGAATGGGTCGTGATGATAATCCAGCCCCCGGGCACGCATCATGCTAAGAAAGACAGATTGCCGCCCAAACAGTTCACTGGTTAATAGCGTGGCAACCACTACGGCCAACATGCCGGGGAATAGGATGTTCGGGTTGCCGGTTAATTCCAGTATCGCCAACAAGGCTGCTAGGGGGGCCTGCAGAGTGGCCGCCATCATCGTGCCCATGCCGACCATGGCATAGAAACCGTAATTCGAGACCTCTCCCGGGAATAGGTTGTTCGCGATCAGGCCGGTTGCCCCGCCAACGGCGGCACCGATGACCAGGGTGGGTGCGATCAGTCCGCCAGGCAGGCCCATCCCTAGCCCCGCTGTCGTTGCCACGACCTTTGCCAAAGCCAGCGCCAGCAACAGACCCAGGCTGAGCTCTCCCAGCAGGGTCTGGTTGACGGTGACGTAGCCGACGCCCATTACCTCAGGAACAAACAGGGCGAGAACACCGGTCGCCACTCCACCCAGGGTCATGCGCGCCCAGATAGGCCAGCCAGACAGGCTTTGGCTGAAAAAGCGCATAAGGCTAATAAATGTGGCTGCGAATATGGCAATGATGAACGCCATGGCCACGATTATCGGTAATTCCCAAGCGGAACCCAAATGCATGGCTGGGACACTGAAAGCGGGCTCAGCCCCATACATCATGCGGGTCAGGGTGGTGGCCGTGACTGAGGCCAATATTACCGGGGCAAAGCTGGCCATGGTGTATTCCATTAACACCACCTCCATGGCGAAGATGACACCTGCCAGAGGAGTATTAAAGGAGGCACCGATGGCTCCCGCCACACCACAGGCGACTAATACCGAAAGGCTGCTGTTGGGTAGACGTAACCATTGACCTAGCAGGCTACCACTGGCAGCACCCAGGTGTACGCCAGGGCCTTCACGCCCCAGTGAAAGACCACTGGCCACTGCAGTGATAGCGCCAAAGAATTGTACCAGGGCATTTTGCAAAGGCAATTTGCCCTGGTGGTAGGCGAGACGTTCCATGACATGTACAACGCCTATCTGGCGCAGGGTCTTGGGCAGGAAGTGGAAGCAGATGCCGAGGAATAGCGCCCCGAGGACCGGGATCCAAAAGCGCTGTATACCAGATATATCGCGATAATCGTGTTCGGAGCTTAAGTATAATTCCTGTAGTGTCTCGATTGACTCACGGAACAGGATGACGGTAATACCGGCCAGCAAGCCTACGACCAGGCCCAGTAGCGTCAGTTGTGGCAGAGCATTGGTGGTAGATAGCCGCCTACGTAGTTTTTCTAACATGTATGTGGTGCTGCGCCAGTGCGATGGGATTCCGGGCCCCAAGATTACCACAATCCAGTAAGTACGCTGAAGGCGGGTCTACGCAAAGTGGATCAATATATAAGGCATGGTGGTTTCCGCAGTGTATCCGACTGCAATATAATTAATATCTAATAAACTATATTAGATTCATAGAGTTGACAGTTCTGTGACAGTTAGGATAGAGTCGAGACAAATAAGGGGGTTGGAGGGGATAGACCCTAGAATAATATAATAATACTAATCATTCGGCGGCCTATGGCCGCTTTTGTTTTTTCTGCTCCGTAAAAGCCTTTCCATGTCCGCCAGCGTTTGAATTGTGAACTTGGCGGCACTTCTCTACTTCCTATCCATGCTGCCAAACCGTATCATTACCGTTTTGGCAAAGAATAATCTCAAACATTATGATTACGGTAGGCATAGTCGGCGGAACCGGATACACCGGTGTAGAATTGTTGCGTCTTTTGGTGGCACATCCTGGTGTGGAGTTACGTGTGATTACCTCGCGCTCTGAGGCGGGTATGCCAGTCTCTGATCTATTCCCCAACCTGCGTGGACATACCGAACTGGCCTTTTCGGTGCCGGATATCGACACTCTGGGCGGGTGTGACGTGGTGTTTTTTGCCACCCCCAATGGTATCGCTATGCAAATGGTGCCCGAGTTATTGGAAAAAGGCTGCCGGGTGATTGACCTGGCGGCAGATTTTCGTATTCAGGATATTCCTGAGTGGGAAAAATGGTACGGCATGACGCACGCCTGCCCTGCCTCCGTAGTTGATGCAGTATATGGTTTACCCGAGGTAAATCGCGCCGAGATAGAAAAGGCCCATCTGGTGGCCAATCCAGGCTGTTATCCTACCGCTGCGCAGCTGGGTTACCTGCCCTTGATAGAAAATGGTCTCGCCGATGTCAGTTCATTGATTGCCGATTGTAAGTCTGGCGTCAGCGGCGCAGGGCGTGGAGCCAGCGTTGGTGCCCTGTTGGCGGAGTGCAGTGAGAGTATGAAGGCCTATGCCGTGCCGGGACATCGTCACCTACCCGAGATACGACAGGGACTGGAGCGTGCCGCCAGCCAACCCGTAGGTTTGACCTTTGTCCCGCATCTAGCACCGATGATACGCGGCATCCACGCCACTCTGTATGCACGAGTGGTGGACCGTTCCGTTGATATTCAATCATTGTATGAGCAACGGTATGCCAATGAACCCTTTGTTGATGTCCTACCGGCTGGTAGCCATGCGGAAACGCGTAGCGTGAAAGGCAGTAATATCTGTCGAATTGCAGTACATCGCCCACAGGACGGTGATATCGTTGTGGTATTGTCGGTAATCGATAACCTGGTGAAAGGCGCTGCCGGTCAGGCTGTGCAAAATATGAATATTATGTTTGGTTTGGAAGAGAGTCAGGGACTGGAGAGCATTGCGTTACTGCCATGAGTCAATTAGTAGTAAAAACACA
>JAOUJT010000355.1 GCA_029883105.1 Gammaproteobacteria bacterium | reverse complement strand
GGTTTGGAGAAATAATAGCCCTGATAGAATTCAAACCCCAGTTCCTGACAAAGTTCGTATTGGGCCTGGGTTTCGACCTTTTCCGCTAATAGTTTTGCATGGCTTTTGTCACGCAGAATTGTGACATAACGGCGCAGTTGTTGTTCGCTTAAGGCCAATAGATCGATCTTAATGATATCGGCGATGGGAATCAGTGGTTTCAGTTCGGGTCGATAGATAAAGTCATCGAGGGCGACCTTGTATCCGTCTTTTTTCAGATCCTTGACCGCATCCACCAAGATATCGGTGACCTTAACATGTTCAAGTATCTCCAGAACCAGACGTTTGTTATCGCAGGGCAGAGGGAATTCACCTAACAAAAAGCGTTCGGTCAGATTCACAAAGGCACGGTGTTCACCGATGATATTTTCCAGTCCGATCTCGACGAAGGTGTTGTAGAGGACTTGGCTGGTAGCGGCATCATTATCGATAACTCGGGCCTGCTGAGTTTCGGCATTACCACGAAACAACAACTCATAAGCATAGAGCGAAAGGTCTTTGCGATAGATAGGTTGCCGACCTACAAATACATCCAGCATTGTCACTTTCGAACCTCAGGGTGAATTATCGTGCAGTGAGTATTATCGACGATATGGGCGTGGGCCTGAACCAATAAACACAATATTCGTGTATGTTTTACATTCAACTTACATTCTATTGTGAGACGTGATTGGCGTTTTGTAATGTGAGATTTTTAACGATAAAGAATCGATAAAGAAGAACGATAAAAGCGAGAGAGTTTGTGGAATTGGCTTATATCGACAATACCACGTAGCGTTAACTACCGATGCTTTGTAGTTGTGTATTGGTATCATTCACGGCTTGCAGATAGGTGGTTTGTAGGTGTGTAAGGACCTCTTCATTGGTACTGTCTTTCAGGATAGTGTCCCATTCCCCATGTTCATAATCGATAACACAGGCGACGACCTGACCGATACTACCGCTATGGGTTAGTAGGGCATCTCCTATCTCTGCAGATATGGGTAACTGTTCAACAATCACTGACATGGACTGGTCCAAGAGTGTGTCGAGAATGGATAACATGCCTGTAGTAAAATAGCTGTCGGGGTTATTAGCCCCCAGTTTCAGTGCCAAGTCGTAGCTCATGTTGGCGCGCATGAGCGCCATCACCAGAAGTTCGTCAGGTTTATCTGAGAATTTGCTTAAGGCCAGCATGGTGGCCCAGTTTTTGACCTGCTCGATGCCCATCAGGATGAGGGCACTCTTTATGCTATCGACCTCTTTGCTCAAATTGAATGAGACGGAGTTGATCAGTTTTAACAGCTTATAAGTGAGGCTGGCATCCATGGAAATGATGCGATCCAGGCTATCTATATCAAGATTAGGGTCCTGGATCTTGGAGATAAGCTGTAGCACCGTGATCTTGTTATGTGGAATGACCGAGTCTTTGACAATATTCGGCTTGGAGAAGTAGTAACCTTGATAGAACTCAAATCCCAACTCTTGACATAACTCATACTCTTGCTGGGTTTCTACCTTTTCCGCTAGCAGCTTGGCATCGGTTTTATCGCGCAAAAGAGTGACATAGCGCCGTAACTGCTCCTGACTCAAGGCCATAAGATCGATTTTGATGATATTGGCGAGGGGGATGAGCGGCTTTAGCTCAGGTCGGTAGATAAAATCGTCCAGCGCAATCTTGTAGCCCTGTTTCTTTAGATCCTTAACCGCATCCACCAAGGCATCTGTGACCTTAACGTGCTCCAGAATCTCCAGTACCAGGCGGTCTTTTTCACCAGGTAAGGGATATTCGCCCATAAGGAAACCTGCAGTGAGATTCACAAAGGCGCGGTGCTCACCAATGATGTTATTTAGACCGATTTCAACAAAGGTGTTATAGAGAACCTGGCTGGTGGCTGCATCATTGTCTATGACGTCGGCGGAATCACTATCACCATGACCGCGAAATAATAGTTCGTAGGCGTAAAGGGATAGGTCTTTACGAAATATGGGTTGACGGCCAACAAATAAATCCAGCATGGGTTACTAGACCCTTTAATTATAATGAAAGTTCTTGCGCTTCATTATTAAGGATGTTTTTCGGAAGGGAAAGAAAAAACGCCCTAAAGAGGGCGTTTTTACATAGAATTGACAGAAACGATAACCAAGTAATTTACTTGATTTTAGCTTCCTTATACATCACGTGTTTACGAACCACGGGATCGTACTTGCTCAATTCCATCTTTTCTGGCTTAGTGCGGCGGTTTTTACTAGTGGTGTAAAAATGACCAGTACCGGCACTGGAGTTCAGACGAATCTTTTCACTTACAGCCTTAGCCATAATCTATCTCCTTAAACCTTTTCGCCACGGGAGCGGATCTCGGTCAGAATGACATCAATGCCCTTCTTGTCGATGGTACGCATACCAGCGGAGCTAACACGCAGTTTAACGAAGCGGTTCTCGCTCTCTACCCAAAAGCGGTGTGAATGCAGGTTGGGCAGGAAACGGCGCTTGGTTCTGTTTTTCGCATGCGAAACGTTGTTACCGGTAATAGGACGCTTACCCGTAACCTGACAAACCTTAGACATCTTGAGTCTCCAAAAATCGAGTCTTCGCGCTTGGCGCACAAA
>JAOUJT010000354.1 GCA_029883105.1 Gammaproteobacteria bacterium | reverse complement strand
GATCATTACTCGATGACAGAATTTTTGTATATCTATTTTCTTTTTCTCGTTTATTTTGTTGCTACCGATTACCACTATTAATAACGCAATAAAAACTTAGCCAAACAATTTTTTCATCACACCTTGCACCCAAGACTCTCCACCCTCTTGCGTGATTTTAACCTGTAGCGTTTCTGCGTACATCTGATCTTCGTTTCTGATATGCCCATCTACCCAGTGATCAAGCATACTAATAACATCATCGAAGAACGTTTCGCCATTCTTGATGCGACCACGGAAATCGGCCAACTTTTTTGCAAATAGTTCATGTACCTTTTCATGTGCCTTACTATATTCGTAGCCTGCCTCCTTCATCATATGCTCTTCAAATAGGAACTGGTTGCAGACATGATCAAGGAGCAGATCTAGCACATTCACCAACTCCGTCCTGTTACCCTCATCCTTTGCTTTACTGAGGACATTGATATATTCCACGATCTTCTTATTTTCTGCATCGATTTCAGGAATTCCAGTTTCCAAGTCGCTGTTCCACAACTTACTCATAGTTAATCCCCTCTTACATATAACGGCGTCTGATCATGCAATCACGCATTATCATATTCTACCAGTATTCATTGCACGACACTCTGGTGGGCAATGTATCTTAGTGAAAATGACTCAATCCCATGTGATGGCTGTTACAAAAGCATATACAGTCATTATGGCCCCACCACAGAATACCCAAGCACACATATTCACACAACATAATCATTAAGCACAAAAGGCCGACAGCGGCTGTCTTGTGGACAAAATTCTATTTGATAGCACTTAGTATTTCAGAATATTAGACTATACGAACATAACTCCATCATGTACGGCTCTCAATTATTGACTTCATATAATGCTCTGGATGGCTCTGTTGTACTGCTACCTGAACACAATTTCGACCAGCAGTCTCGCCCTGATACAAGTCTGTTGTGGACATTAGAAATGGTTTGTTCCAGATTATTACTGATTTAGTTTGTGAAACACCAGCCATCAGAGTGATGGCTCACCTCTTCTCCACAGTAAGAAACTACATAGTCATTAATTCGAACGCAAAATTTATCGCAGACCTTGCGACTCCTAGCCGGTTTATATCTTTAGCCTACGCTTCAGTGATTCTGCTAACCGTCCATATCTACCTACAGGTCTTACCTCTTTTACACAGCACAAGGCAAAACGCTCTCGACGCTCAGACATCCAATCCTGTTTGTAAGCGTCGTTACCTAGCAGAAAATCGATCTCTTCCACCTTGTCCACATCGATCACGTACTCCATCAGAAAGCAGGTCAATATGGAACCCGTTGAATAAGACTTCCACGCTTCATCATACGCAAGCCGGAATATGCTCGCTGTTCCATGGTGTACAAACCAGAGCTGTGCCGCAACGGGCTGCCCCTTGATATACAGAATCGCGAGTCTGGACCAACCGAGCCTCGAAAATCCCGTCACAATGTCAGCCATAATGCCTATGTTCTGTTCATTTTGCTTCCAGCTGGCACAGTAAACCGCGTAGTAATCGGACATTGCCTGCGACACATCGTCCCCAGTATAAAGACAAATATCATAACCGTGTTCACGTTCCAGCTTACGCCTCTTACGGGATATGGTATTACGCAGCTTGGCAGGGCGCGCTGCCATATAATCCGCATAGGACTGCCCCTGCAGACGATAAATCCAATTATAAGATCGAAAAGTGAGACTGCAGCGAAATCCTGCCGTTTCCATGACGCGCTGTAAGCCGGCTAGTTTTCTGTCATTGTCGGCTACCGGCTCCAATAGCAGTCCATTAAGCGCCATCTGACTCAAACCCTGACCAAGGCAATCGAGAATCTGCTCTTGATCATCGTTCTCAAGTAGCAGGCTATAAAATGGAGTGTATTTGTGTTTGAGAGAGTACCCTGTATTCTCGGCGCTCTTCATCAGAGGCAGGATGGACATCACCTTGTCCCCAGCCACCACGCAGGCCAGCGCCAATGTCAGACCATCCTCCAGTACATAGGAGGTCAGACTCTCAAACCACGTACGCGAGAGAAAGACACTCTCTTTCTTAGTCTGCTCAAACAGTGCATCAGCGCTATCTGGTAGTTGGTTCCAGTCGGAATAACATACAAACTTCATTTACAGGCCTAATTGCAGCGGCGATATTTAACTGTGTAAAATATCTCATATCGAACCGTGTTCTGTCCCGCCAATATTATCCTTATTAAACACATGGATATACCTTCTATCGCGGTTGCACATATTCGTAGCCCACATGATTCGGGAAATTCCCCCTTTACATATACAACTAATTAACAGAATCAAAACAATGTCTTATATAATCTTAATTAGGTAAAAAGACCCTGACCAGATTGGGGCAACGGATATAGGGCTTTTTCTATAGGTATTTTTATGTCTATACCTGGGTAGGTTAAGTTAAACATATGCAGATAGCTTCCAGTAAAAATGATATCAGCAGAGGAATTGCCAATATTCTTCTGCTCTGTATCGCATATACACTCGTTGGTCGCCTTTCATTAATGCTGGCTATCCCACCAGGATATGCAACAGCAATCTTTCCCCCTGCGGGCATCGCCATTGCAGCCCTGTTGATTTGGGGTAATCGTCTA
>JAOUJT010000079.1 GCA_029883105.1 Gammaproteobacteria bacterium | reverse complement strand
ATCTGTAAGACCCCCATTAGCCACCCATTTGATCCTCGTCACTACACTTTTTTCCAATCTGGTCCAGACTGTACACAGACAGCAAGGAAAAGGGGATCGACATGGGTGACGAAAAACAACTTCAGGGATACCGTAAACTACTGGAGGCCGCTAGGCATTTTCTTGATGAAGCAGAAGAGAAGAGCGCCCCTCTGGTAGCAAGAGCCATTCAACAGGCACAGGATAAACTCTCCGCTGCTGGGGAATATAGCCGCGAGGAGATGGACAAGCTGGGGGAATATCTCAAGCGCGATCTGCACGATGCCGCCGAGTATATGGAAGAAAATGGCAGGGAATTCGCCGACTGGTTGCGAATAGACATCCTCAAGCTGGAGGCCTGGCTGGCCGAATCCTTTCTCAGTGTTGCTGACCGTACACGTACCGAGCTGGCAGAATGGGCCATGAAATCCGAGTTACATACCTGGCACAGCGGTGAGATAACCGGACCGGGTGTCTTGCAATGTATAGATTGTGCGGAAGAATTGCACTTTACCGAGCCGGGTCACATCCCTCCCTGCCCCAAGTGCCATGGTAGTCGCTTTCGGCGTGTCCCTGCAGACTAGGAGCGCAGGCTCTCTAAGTATTGCTCAAGCAATATACTGTCGCCCTCATCCATACCATGTATGCGACAGCCAAGACGGCATACCTGTCTGTGTTCGCTGGCGAGATAAATATGAAAACCATTTAAAATCTCCAGATCACAATGCAGGGTTCCCGTCGGCAGTAAAATGTCAACCGATGAGATAGTTTCACCTTTAGATTGCGACCATAGGCATTCTCTATCCAGTAAGGCCAGACCATTTTCACTAATGTCGAGAAGCGGAAGTTCAGATCTATCACTGGTTTCAGATCCAACACGGCAACAGGCCAAATCTTTGGCTGGGATGCTATGACGTAGATGGCTCCGACGCTGAATCAGATATAATTTGTCAGGTTGAGGTAAGAGATAATCACTGCCTTCACCATCCATAAGCTGTGCCAATCCGTCTATGTGAAACTGAATCTGGCTATGCAAATGATCCACCACTACAAACACGCCACTGGCAATAATCCGATGTACGTTTTCAATATCAGGGGTATGAGCGAGGACGATGGTTCCAGTCTCCGGTTCCATACGTACGATGTGGGATTGAATAGGACGTTCTGCAGAAAAATACAGATATACCGGCGATGCTAGCCGTTGAACCTCACTTAACATCAGTGAGATATGATCTTTGTACGATATACGAAACTCTTCGTAATCGCATAACTCGGAGAAATTCACCAAGTCGGTCATAGCAGGAATAGATAGCAGTAATTCATTACCACTTTATATATCACAGAGCCTTGATAAATCGTAGCCTTATCGCTACATGGTACTACGATGACGGTACTCAAGATGATCGATATAGCGTTGTAACATATTCTCCATTCCCAGACTCAGCGTCATAAACTGGCAACCAATACGAGCAGCATCATGTAGCTCTTCGCCATCAAAATAAGAGAAACGACTCATCACTTCCAGATCGGCTTCTACCTGACCGATAGACGGCAGTTCAAGACGGCATTTCTGCAAAACAACGCCTTTTTTAAGCGGTAGGCTGGCACGCTTGTCAACAATGGACACACCGCCACGACTGATATCATAGAGCGGCATGCTCAAACAGCCCGCAGTTCCGACTGGGATGTCACATTGCAAGGTGTTCTCACTGGCAATAAGCGCACGGAAACTCTCTCTACGTTGAATACGGTAGATCTCATCTGGAATAGATATGGCGAATACATGTCCCTGCTGGAACATGACGGTTGCCAACTTGTTGACAAAAAATTGTACCTGAGCAGTAAAGTGATCAGCTACCACGTAGACTCCTTCTTCAATAATCTTTTTATTGAAGGCGTAGTCACTGGTGTGAGAAAGCAACATGGTTCCATTCGAAGGGTCAACATTGAGAATGCGCGACTCGGCCTTTTCGCCATCAGTATTGCATAAAAACACCGGCTCAGACTTACGCATCAATTGTTGAAATACAGTGGTAATAGACTGACTCGAGTCTACTGTAAATTGCTGCAGTTCCATTGGATCTTCAGGTATAACCAAGCCTACCATGACAAATAACCTCCACTACCGCCCATAATAATATAATTATTGATTGCATCCATTTAAGGCCTGTCACTTCTAGTAGAGACACACCCTTTTTTTTAGTATCTAAAAAAACACCTAATTAAGACACTGTCAAAGAGATAAATCCAGCAAAATGTCACGCAATTGTAAAATTGAAGAATGATGTTACTAATTTAGACGTTTCTATCACTCACGATACGATTAAAACGATAGTTTTTCCTCTATCGCTTGCTGTAAAGATTCACCAGAATCACATGCGGAAATCTCATCTTTGGACATAAAAATGCTCGACCCAGATTCCTGCTGTAATAAAATGAGCGGTAATTCTGCATGTACCGGAGCCGAAGCCGGATACTCATCTCGATGCAAATATTCAACATCCAGATCCAGATTCTCAATGAATCTCTTCCACGACGCATGCATCTGAAAATAACCATGGGAGAGGGAACAGAGATCACATTGGTAGCTTGAGGGTGACAAGATCTTGTGTGCAATATCAAATGCCAGATTGAGTTTTCCGCTATCTGCATTGTATATAAAAATCAGTTTTTTTTTCATCATCTCAATACATCGGTAAAGGAAAATTGATAAACCCGGTAACATCTGCGCTAACAGAAAAATTCCGTGAGATCTCCCCCAGTGGGGCCAACTGCCACTCCCAGTGCCAGGCACTATCCGGCAATTTAACACCAAACAATACATCCTCGCTCTTTATGGTATCACCATTACGGTTTTTTTCTTCATGAAGATGGTCAGTAATAAGACAGACTCTGCGACCACTATCAATCAAACTCTGCATATGTGCATTGATAATCATCTGACACCATTCTATAAATACCTCATCACTCAAACGAGTTCGAGATACAGCAAAATTTAAAGGCCCAACATAGATTTGTGAAAGCAAGTTTGCAGAAACAATCAAATCTACCGTATCGTCCATACTTGGTATAAAGGGCTCCGGTGTTGGCAAAGCCTTACTATGTTTATTCAGTTGTAGTAAGACTGATGACAAACCACTGATATCTGCCTCAACAAGTTCAATATTATCAAATTCGACGAGCCACTTGCGGACACTTTTTAGATGTACCACATCAACCAATACCACAGAATCAAATCGTTCACTGAGAAACTCCAAGGGTATCTCTGCCAAAAGTCCGGAACCTAAAACCACAACCTTACGTTGCTGTTCACATTGCTCTACCGCAAGACGGATTAAATCCTGACATTGTTGTACATGTCCATTCCATACATCATGCAGACGACGATACCTTGCTTCCAGGGCAATGGACTCATGCAAATAACCCAGTCGTCTAAATTCTGGCTTACAATCCGTGGTAATGTATTTAAACGATTCTATAAACATAGCATTGACTTAGATTCAAACTAAATAAAACATATATTCCATCTACAGTTGCGACAAGTAAACTGCATAGAGACCCATACCCGCAGCAAATAACCAAGTAATTAAAGCTCCGTAATAACGTCCACTACTGGCACCAGCGTAACGTGACGTGCCTAGAGCATGCCATATACGTGCCAAGGTTAAAATACTACCACTGACATGCATGATCCAGTTATCCGCACCATTCAACTCCGCAACAAGCATTACCATCAATGCCAAAGGCATATTTTCTGTCGCATTGGCATGTACAGCTATTGCCATACGAAGTTCTTTCTTATCGCCATCACCTAGGCCAACTTTAAAACGACGACGTAATACAACCACGCGATATGCCAGAACCAGGATCAAAATAATGTTTAACAGTATGTAAATCGGACTAATATGTAGAATGGACATAAGTCTTCCTTTTCTTATTTTCTAAAGTTGGATGACATTTGGATCAATATCATTCAGATAAAAGAACTATTGCAAAACCTATTGTGAGGTTCAGGCCTAGGCTTGTCTACTCAATCTATATAAGACGTGTTCTTATAATGGATGGCCTTCTTCCATTGCGGGATGAAGAAAATTCTCATTACCGCTACTCATGTTCAATCTTTTCATTACAGCATGTGAACGATGATTAGCCACAGAGGAAAAGGAGACAACTTCATCCAATTGCAATTACTCAAAATAAAATTTCAGCGTAGACCTTGCAGCCTCTGAGACATAGCCCTCACCCCAGCATTCCCTGGCAATACGCCAGCATATTTTAACGCAGGGATTAAGGACAAGCTCATGTTCAGGTACGTGCAATCCTGTAAAACCGATGAATTGGCCTGTTTGCTTTGACTCTATAGCCCATAGGCCACAGTCCTAATCTGCGAACAAGGAGTCGTCGTCTGGCTTCCATGGCCGCAAAATAAGCCGCTCTGTATTCAGTCCTATTTGTTCTGACATCATTCGAGCATTCCTTTTCTGTGTCGAAGCCTGCTCTGCATTATGCGGCTTACAAGCTTTAACTTTCCTACAAGCATAGCCATTACTATAAAACAATCTCTCGACGAGAGAGGACAATATTGACCACATGCTCATATGTGTATGAAACGATTATGATGAACTTGTCAGATATAAATGAAGAAATGGATCCTGAAAAACATAAGCGTCTAATGCTTTTTTAAAACGGATGTCATCACCGTGGTAACCCGACGTCGCCAACTGCAAAATCATATGCACAGAGCACGCGGTTAGTTTAAGAAATCTTCTAAATACAAATATCATCTATTCTATCTGCCAGCTATAATCCAGATATTGCGTAACCAGACAAGGGTTCATAATCGTATTTACACACTCTTCTCCTGATACAAGCTCTCCTTGCCCAAAGGCCGTAGACGCCATCATAAGCTCAGGGGTAATAAAGCGGGTATCAACAGGAAAACTGTCTACTTTAGACAAATGTCCTTTAACTTCGGATACAGGCTTTTTATCCGTCCATGCAATATGAAAGCCCCAATCACCGAACGAGGGTATATTTTGACGGTATGGAAGAACCTTGTATCCAGCAGCCTCGAGCGTACTCCCTATCGTCAAGAAAGCGGACTTTGCGTGATAAGGGGAGGTAGATTGTATTGCAACAAATCCATCTTTAGACAAGTTTCTTTTTAGTTTTTTATAAAACTGTTTGCTATAAAGTTTCGCTAATTCTACCGATGAAGGATCTGGCAAATCAATAATCACAACATCCCATTTTTTTTTGGCTATTTTATTTAAAAACAGATCTGCATCAAGATTCACAACCATTATGGAGGCAACCCACTCACCCTTGTCGAGCTCAGAAGCTGACTCATTAGCTTGCATATACAGTCCCTTCACACCAAGTTCTGTAATACCTCCAGCCACACTAGTAACTAGTCTGGCATCACGGAAGGAGTCCTTATTAAGCCGCCTTAAATAAGAGTTTGTTTTAGCGAGCCTGACCATATCCGGATCTAAATCCACCAGTGTCACTGACTCAACTGTCTTATACTTTAGTACTTCTCGAAGTGCCAGTCCGTCCCCTCCACCCAGAATCAAAACTGAAGTCCCGTGCTTAGGTAACGACATTACCGGATGGACAAGAAGTTCATGGTAACGGTCCTCATCTAACGAAGAAAACTGCGTGTTACCATTGATATAAAGGCGGACATCTCCGTTCGCCGTATTCTCAGTGATGACAATATGCTGGTATCGAGTCGTTTCCTTATGTGCTATCGGATCCTCATAGAACTTTTGCTCCAGCACATCAGTAAGACTCAAACTGTTGGCAAAACCAATATATAAGATCAAAATGGTTGAAATCAGCACAGCACTGGTCCTATACCTCGGCTTTATCACATCGGATTTCATGAAATACACGATGGTAATCGCAGCAACCAAGAAATTGAATCCCGCCACAATAAAGCTTATTTCTGTAAGAGAATAATTTTTGAGTAAGTACTTAACCCAGACCATCGCCCCCACGAATGCCCCAATGTAATCCATCGCATACACAATAGTCAGATTGGTTTTTAACTTGACTTTGTTTTGCTCAATGATGCGCATTACGATGGGAATCTCGAAGCCAATCAAGAACCCTATCGCCAAAACAAAAAAGTAATGTACCAAGAGGAAATGTGTATCCATGAAGGCATAGGCAGCATAAATAGCGAGGGGAGCAAACCCACCCAGCATGGCCATGACTACTTCTATGCCCATGAACTTCAGTATCAGATTATCATCAGATATCTTGTTTTGTACCAGGCCTGACACACCCATCATTAGCATCATTAGGGCAATAACAATAGAGAACTGCTCAATTGAATTACCTAGGATGTAGGTCGTTAGTGTTGCAAGTACATACTCATTAACAAGCCCACTTGCGCCTGTAGAAAACATACAAAATGCCAGCAGTAGCGGTAGCCATCGTGGATATTCCATCATAATCCTTTAAGCAACATGATAGTGCTACAAAATGGCCATCCCCAGAAACATAGACATACCTACTTTGGCAATGGACAACTGTACAGCAGCGACAATCTGATTCTTCTCAATGATGTCACGAACCGTAGTGCCTGTGATAATTACCTTATCAATCAGAATTTCAAATATATATAGGATTACAATACCGCTCAGAGCAGCAACCACAAACTCAATGGCACTGGTCTGTAATGATTGCACTGCACCATTGCTGACAATTGCACTTTGTAAAATCAGACCATAGGCAATAATTTTTCCTGCCAGATATATACCTGCCGATTCGTTCCCAGCATGAATACTTTCAACCACATTCAATCGATTGGAAAAGACACGTTCGTACGCCATCACCAGGACAAGCACAGAAATCTGACCTGCTACAAAATAGACTAGACTGGATACAGCGCCACCGTCATCACCCTGAATCGATGCGTAGGCGATAATACCAGTCATGATAAGTGTTCCAAACTCGACAAAGCCAACCGAAACATTACCCTTTTTAAGCTCTTCAGAATTATTTATCTTCCGCAATACGAATCTATCCGTAATCGTTAGTGAAAGGACCATAAACAATATAGCCAGTAGCCCATAAGCGAAGGTGATCAATAGATCATTGGCCATACTGTCAGATGAGGCTCCTGCCATAACGCCTACCATTGCTATTGCCAGTCCGAATTGCGCACCCGAGCGACGTAAGCCTACCGCCAGATTGCCATCGGCAATAACTTGATCCGCTGCATAGTGATTAATCGACCTAAAATTCAATATCAATTTCATGACTACCGCCATGACCAGGTAGATGAGGGCATACATTAAAAAGTTGAGATAGTTTTCGATATTCATTATCGCTTCCTTATTCTGTCAATATTCTATTAACGATCTATTGTATAAATTACTTACCACTGCCTGGGCCGCGTGTTCTCGCTGAGCCACCGGCGCTTCTTATAGACCCAGCCCCTCTCGCAGTAGAGCCTTTACCTGAAGCGGCTGAAGATACTGTGTCAGGATTACGCATAGCGTAATCACTATTGCGATAGCGTTTATTGCTGTAGGTTGTTCGCCCATAAGTGCCATAATCATTATTTCGACCATAATAAGGGTTAGCACCACGATGCCGGCTATATCCATACCAATCATCATAGTAATAACGTGATGGACCAAGCAGAGCAGAGAAAAATCGATATTGGCCATAATAGTGCCAAAAAGACTTGCCATTTTGTTGGCGCCACTCACCATATTGATTAGAGCCAGTAGGTGTACCATTAACCATATTTGGCTGTGCAATAAATGCCATACCAGCAGGCTGTGCCTTGGTTAATGCATCTTCTTCATAATAACCGTAGGGTTTAGAGAGAACGGCCATGCCCATGTTTTTATGATTTTTCCAGAATGCATCTTCATCTATTTGCACCCATTCGCTTTCAGTGGTCTTGTTATCTACCACCTCAGTATATTTGTGATATGTCTTGGTATAAGCGTTATCGACCCAGTACACCGCAGTACTATCACCACGCGGCCAATTCCAATTTGGATCTAATCGTAAAGCGTTCCACTTGTTTTGGTCTACCAGAAGCTTGAATCTCGCACCACCCCAGCCACTTGTGCGTTTGGCAATATTTCCATCTTGAGATTCGAAATACTCAAATACTGCTTCATCAACGAGAATTGGCGATGAATTCATTATATCTTCACCGTAGCAATTATCCATCTCACACCATGAAGATCGGCCAATGACGATGTAATACTCAAGCCGCTGATCACTGAGTATCTTGGTGTAACTCTTACTCAGCTCATCTATTTTCTTGTGTGTTTCAGCCGAATAGTTTTGGCTGTTTGTGTGAGCCGCTTTGACTATTTGATAGTTATCAAAATACGCCGCATAGTCGACCTTGCCACGACCAATATTTTTATGCTCCTTTGTAATAACGAAAAATGCTGTTGTGCCATCCCGATGCATGTCTTTAAATTTCTTTTCTCGCCCGGTTAGATCTGTGGATTTATGAGGATATTTTTTAGCGAGAGATTTGACCTTCTTAGTAAGGCCTTGGGATAAAATGGCTATTTCACCGACTTTTCCCTTGGCTTCCTTATACATCGCAGGTGCTGTGTCTCTGGTATTAAGAAGATTTACAATTCGCACTTGATGATGTTGCGAATGAACACCAATTTCGGCCAGATGAGCTTGCGCTTTTTCAAGTAATTCGCTGAACACGGCAGCATTCTTTTTATCACCGTCGTCAAGCATGGGTTCGATACTATTCACGTACAAGGCTTTTAGCGCTTTCAGAGACGCTCCTGCCTTATCCAGTTCCATCTGCCAGTCTTCTTTCTCGCTGTAAGGTTTTATAAAGGGCCACTCTATGTGCCCAGTGAGCTTGGAAAAATCCTGCTTTGACTGATGATATAAAGCTTCTTGTGCATCGATTCTGGCAGGCAATGCCTTCGCATAATTAACCAGCCCCTCAGGCAAACCCTGACATCCTGCGAGCTGGAATGCTAACAATGATAGTAGTATTCCTTTATTCATAAGTTGTACTAGTTGTTTTGTTAACATTCAAACACCATCCCGATTGCTTTGCATTCCCGTACTATTAATTCGCCACCTAGGCCTGTTGAATCACATTTATATCATTGGGCTTTACCGATTGACTGATAAAGGCTTCTCGATCAGGGCGATCACCATCCTCAACCCATAATTCAATAGTCAAACAGCGCTCATCATCGCTCTCAAACTCATAGGCACGCATTGGCAAACCATCGCTGTCGGAAGGTGACTTAAAGTATAAACCGGCCCAAGTCTCATCTTCCTCATAATGATAGGAGACACCATTATGAATAACCGTGCCCTCTTCTTCTTCTGAGATGTCTTCCATATCTGAATTTCGTAAACTGCGGCCCTGATACTGGATATCACGTATCTTCACCAGAGATAAAGTCTGACTTACCTCCAGAGAATCATCTTGCTCCCATTCGAGATAGATATTCTTACCGTTATTAAGAGAGTACAGTTCCAACTCAGTCACCCAGTAGTCTGACTTACGTCGAGCGAAATCTGACCACTTCACATCCAGATACCGTGATAAGCTGACCACTTTCCATGTCTGATTGTTAAATTCAAGATATCCACCGTCCTCTATTTCCATAATGCTCAGTTTTTTGGATTCCCGAACCGCATGAGAATTGAGGCCTCGAATGGCCTCAAGTCGCTTCTGTATACTCATTACTGACTGTCCTTATTATTCAGGACCTCAGGGTTAATGAGTTTTTCAGGTCGCATACCAATATCATCATCTTCACTATTTTCCCGAGCCTCGCGCATTCCATCCGCGACAGGTGACAACTCTGCTGTCATTTCTGCCAGTCTTGCACTGGCTTCCCGTGCTTTAACTGTACTCGCAGCCATGGTCTCGTTGGCGGTAGTCACCGCCTGCATTAACTGATCAAAACCTTCCTCAAGTTTCTCGATGGCAATCACCGGATTGTTATACATATCACCAATCTCTGATGCTGCTTTATTCACTGCTGCAGCATTTTGCGCCATCATATCGCCCAGTCCTTCCTGAAAGCCTTTCACTGCTTTTTGCACAGAGGCTTGCTTGGCCAGGGATGCCTGTATGCGAAGGGCATTGGTCATAACCATCGGACCAACAACCAGAGCACTATCAATTGACTCACTCAATAATTCGTTGGTGTTTATGGTTTGATCAATACTGATAAAGAACTGAACCGCAGATTGCTCCATCGTACGCAAGTCACGTATCCTGCGTGCAGCTTTGTTTTTCACAGAAGCCAATTTCTGTTTATACTGAGCATCATCAGAGGCTTCGGCTTCAAGGATTTCAATTTTATCTAAGAATATTTCACCGACATAAATTTCTGACTGAATTTCTTTTTGTGCTTTGGCTATTTCTTCATATTGATGCTCTAGCTCGATACTCGTTTCCAGCAAGTCATCTTTACCTTCACGTAAACCCTGTAAAATACTGTTTACATGCTTTTGCATCGGTTGGTAGCGGTGTACAAAACGTGAGATTGCCTTTCTCTTAATGCCTGTAGGCATCC